>CAZKKD010000233.1:0-6966 GCA_964553265.1 uncultured Planctomycetales bacterium
CGTCGTTAACGAGGTCGAGGCGGAAGTCGTCGCAGACGTTCTGCAGGAAGTCCATGTAGACGCGCCGGCCCTTCTCCTCGGTCTCGCGGTAGACGAGCAGGTCCACCAGCGAGCTGCCGAGGTCGGGCACCTTCTTCGGGTCGAACGGCCACTGGTAGCCCTTGAGGAAGATCGCGTCCGCGGTGCGGCCGGGGCTGCCGAAGGCGGGGGTGAGGAAGTCGTGCTCGGTCCCGTCGGCGTCGACGCTCACGTAGCGGGGAATGACCTGCTGGTAGGTCCCCGACAGGTTCCAGCGGAACTTGGTGCTCGCGAGGCCGAACTGCGACTCGGTCAGGTTCTGCGCCGGCGCGCCCGCCTCCAGCGCCACGCCGATGCTGCCCAGTTGCCCTTCGGGGTAGACGCTGCGGAGGTACAGCTCGCCCGGCCCGCCCGTGGCCAGGATCACCTGCGGCGCGTTGACGAGAACCAGCGACTCGTCCCGCCGGTGGACCGCCGCCGCGCCGGCGGCGCGCCCGGTGGCGCTGTCCCGCAGGAGCGCGGTCACCAGCAGCCGGTCGAGCACCTGGATGCCGCGGCGGCGCACCTGCTCGCGGAGCCTGGTGAACATCATGTTGCTCGTGCGCGGGCCGGCGCTGGTGCCGCGGCCGGCCAGGTCGTGGTCGGTCTTGTACCCGACATAGCCGCCGTAGCGGTGGTGCGGAAAGGGCACGCCGATCTGCACCAGGTGGAAAAAGCTCTCCGCCGAGAGCGTCGCCTCCACCAGCGCCACGTCCCCGTGCATGCACCCGCGGGCGAGGTCCTTCGCCATCGCCATGGGGCTGTCGCCGCCGGCGCCCTCGACGCTCAGCTTGTAGTAGGTCTGCTTGTCGGAGCCGGAGTTGTTGCTCGTTCCGCCGCCAAAGCGTTCGGTGACGACCAGCAGGTCCTCCTCGCCGAGGTCGTGCAGGCGCACCGCGGCGTTCAGCGCCGCCGCGCCCGAGCCCACGATCAGCGTCTTCGTCGTCCAGAGCGTGGCGTCGCGCCCGCCCACCTTCGTCGTCGTCTCTGTCGGCACGTCGGTTCCCTTCGGCAAGAGGTTCCAGGATGCGGTTGCGTCGATGCGGGTTCGGCGGCGGGGCGTCCGCTCAGCCGGAGTACTGCCCCTTCGCCACCGTCCAGTCCGGCTCCGGCAGCGGGTCGAGCTGCGAGCGCTCCACCCGGAAGCGGTCGAGCCGCGGGGCCCGGCAGAGGAGCTTCCCGTCCGGCGCGACCGCGGCCTCGATCCGGCAGGCCGGCTCCGCGTGCGGGGCCGCCGGCAGGCGTTGCGCGGCAAACTGCGTGCAGGTCGATTCCGCCTCGGTCCGCGCCGCGGCGGCAGGGTCGATCCCTTCCAGCACAATCCCCTCCGCGGTCTGGAACGCGACCTGGACGGTGGGCGCCTCGGGTGCGGCGTCGGCGTCGGTCACGCGCGCGAAGTTCTCCACCTCGAAGTCCTCCATCCGCTCGTCCAGCCGCAGGGGCGCGGTCGCACCGGGGGCCGACTTGTACGCGGCCACGTCGCGCAGGCGGATGCGCCGCAGGTGGCCTGCCCCGCCGGCGTAGCGCGCGTCGTCGCGGCGGAAGAGCGGGCTTGCGCAGAAGCGGAGCGCGTCCGCGTTGATGACGTTGACGCGGCACCCGCCGCGCACGTCGTGGATCTCCACATCCTCGATCACCGACCAGACCGACGCCATCCGGACAAAGGAGTGGCAGTCTTCCGCCCGGAGGCCGGAAACGCGGACGCGGCGGATCGGCCCGCCCAGCTTGCCGCGCGTCTCCGAGCGGTCCAGCGCGTCGTCGGCGTTGAGCGCCACCAGGTCGTCGCCGGTGCAGGCGTCGCCGACCGCGGTGATGTCGCGGATCAGCCCGTCCTCGCAGCAGCCGGCCACGTGCACCCCGTCCTGGTTCGCCGTGAGGATCGTGTCCTCGAAGCGGATGCGCTCGACGCGGAAGTCGCGCACGCCCGAGAGGCGGGTGTGGTAGGCGGTCGAGTTCTTGAGCGTCATGTCCACCAGCGACAGGCCCCGCACGTGGCGGAAGTTGATCATCGCGCCGGTGTAGCCGTTGCGGTCGCTCTCCTCGTGGCGGGGGTTGTTCGCGCAGTTGCCGTCCCACGAGCCGCCGCGCACGACAATCTCCTCGTTGCCCCCGTCGATGTCGGCGTTGCAGAGGAGGTGGGCGTGCACATCCGTCCCGGCCCCGTCGGCGAGGCGGAAGCGGGCGAAGCGGTGCGCGTGGATGCGCGTCCCCGACGGCAGCCGCAGCGTCGCGCCGATGCGGTACTGCCCCGGCGGGAAGTACAGCTCCGCCGCCCCGCCGTCCAGGAGCCGCTGGATGGCGGGCGCGGCGTCGGTCGAACCGTCGCCACAGACCCCGTGGTCCACTGCATTCACGCCATGGAGGGGAAGATCGTCGTTCATGATGCCGGTGTCCTTCTTCTTGAGTCCGATGCTGTGCGCCCGGACCGGGCCGTGGTTGAACAGGCAAAACGAACCGCGCCGACCGCACGCGGACCGGAGCCGGCAACCCCGCACGGGACTGCCCCCGCCGCTCCGCCGCCCCACGATACGCGCCCCCCCGCCGCCTGTCAATTCCCGGCGGGCAGCCAGCAGGGTCATTCAGTTCTCCCTCTCCCTTTGGGAGCAGGGGCTTTTGTCGAATCAGCGCCGTCAGGTTCAGAGCGAAATGGCAGGAATTGAATGACCCTGGGGCGGTTCGACGGACATGCTCGCAAAGGTTGCTTTGTCAAAGAGAGGCCGGAGAAGTACGGCGAGCGCTCAGGCGCCGGAGGCGTCGCGGCGGCGGGCGGCCATGGCGCGCTCGATGCAGTCGACCAGCTCCTTCGGCTCGAAGGGCTTCCGCAGCGTTGCGAAGACCGGCAGGTCGGCGTAGCCCTCCAGGTTCTCGCCGGTGGCCTTGCCCGTCACCACGATGGGGGTGGGCCGCTGCGGCGCCGGCGCGCGGCAGAGCAGGTGCAGAAATTCCGTCCCGTGCATCCCCGGCATCTGCAGATCCGCCAGCACAATGTCGAAGGGCTGTTCCTGCATCCGCAACAGCCCCAGCGCCCCGTCCCGCGCCGAGGTGACCGCATAGCCGGCGTCCAGCAGGATGGCGCGGAGCACCTCGACGGTCAGCTCGTCGTCGTCGACCACCAGCACCCGCCCGTGCACGGCCTGCGCGCCCGCGTCCGGGGTCTGCACGGCGTCGGACGCTCCGGCGACGGCGGCGGACGCACCGGCGACGGGGATCCGCAGGACAAACGCCACGCCCTGCGGCCGGTCGGCCTCCACCTGCACGTCCCCGCCGTGGTGACGCGCAATGGCCTGGCAGACGCTCAGCCCCAGCCCCACCCCGCGGACCCGCGCCTGCGGGGACGCCGGCGAGGCGAACTCGCCCTTTGCGCTGAAAAACGGGGCGAAGAGCTTGGGCAGGTCGCTCTCGGGGATGCCGCAACCGTTGTCGGCCACGCGGACATGCACGTACGTTCCGTCGCAGCCGGTTTCGACCCGCAGCACCGGGTCGGGCTGTTCCAGAAGCGCGTGGCGGGCGTTGCTGATGAGATTCGTCACCGCCCGCGCAATCTCCACCTCGTCCAGCCGCACCGGCGGGGTCGGGGCCAGCTCGGCCTCCAGGCGGATTCCTTCGGCCGTGAGTTCGGGCCGGGCTTCGGTCACGATGGGGGTCACCACGTCGCGGAGCGAGTGGGCCCGGCTCAGGATCGGCCGTCGCAACTCCGCGAAGGCCAACAGGTTGTCGGTGATGTCGCGCGCCCGTCCCGACGCGGTCCGGATCAGCTCCAGCCGCCGCCGCAGTTCGTCGTCCAGGTCGCCCTGGCGGAGAATCAGGTCCGCGAAGCCGAGGATCGGGGCGTTCAGGTTGTTGAACTGGTGCGCCACCCCCGCCGCGAGGCGTCCGACGGCGGCCAGGCGCTCGGTTTCGACCAGCGTCGCCTCGGCGCGCCGGCGTTCGGTCACGTCCATCAGCAGGCAGTGCGCACGCAGAAGTTCGCCCGCGTCGTTCCGTTCGGGTTCCGCCGAGAAGACGGCGGCAATCCGCGTCCCGCCCGGCCCGGACAACTCCAGGTCGAGGTTGTGCAGCCTTGCGCCCTGCCGGAACCGGGCCCACCGCTCGACAAACAGCCTACGGTGCCGCTCCGCGACCAGGTCCGCGAATGCCTGCCCCACCGCATCATCGGCGGACCGGCCCAGGAGCGCGCTCCAGCGCGCGTTGACCGACACGATCCGCCCCGCGCCGTCGAGCGCCATGTAGACGCCCGGCAACCGTTCCGGCGCTACCGCGGCGTCGGGGGCGGCGCGCGGCGCACGGTCGCTTGGCTGGGCGTTTCGTGTTTGATCCTGCATGGCACCATCCTGACGCTAGCGGTCGTCAATCAGCGGCCCGAACCTGTGCAGCGACGTCTCTTTCCCGCACCGTTGCCAGGATTGCTCCACTTCCCCCACTATAATATAGCGACTCGATTATAATATAGCGACTCGATCGGATCCCTCGTGCATTGTTTTAAACCCAATACGGCTCTGTTAAGACGGCCGGTGCGCCGTGGCATGGGCTTCCAGCCCATGATTTCACGGCCAAGATGGCCGTGCCACCGCTTAACTGAACCGTATTGGTGAAACCATATCCGCCGACACTGCAGTGCACCAAGGGCTTCCCGAAGGCAACGGAACACACTTCAACACGACCCGTTGCGACAGGACAAACAGAAACCTCGAAAGAATCATACTCTAAGTTCAATGTGAGTGTAAATGTTTTTTGCGATTTTCCTGTTAGGCGCGCATCTTCTGCGACGGTCGTAGTTCCTGTCGCGTGCTTGTTGCAACTGGCGATCCCGGGTTGCTTTGTGTTGCCCGGGATGCGGATGCGGTAGAGGTGGGGGGGGCTGTCGGAGGGGTTCGGCTCAGTCGTCGAAGACGGGGAAGGCGCTGCGCGGCTTGCCTTCGGGGTGGCCGTAGGCCCAGCCCTGGGCGAACGCGTCCCGGCCGCCGCTCTCCGCACCGGCGCGGCCATGCTGTCCGCTTCCGGTAACGGGTTCGCGCGACCCGTCGCGGGCGGGGTCGACGTAGCGGTCGAACCACTGCCGGAGCTGGCCGCGCAGTTCGGCGACCCGGTCGGCGTGGGATTCGTGCCCGTAGAGGTTGGTGGTCTCGTCGGGATCGTGTTCGAGATCGTACAACTCGTGCGGACCGTAGGGGGTGCGGTGGACATACTTCCACGCCTGCGTGCGGACCATGCGCACGGGGCCGTACTCGTCGAAGACGATGACGGGCCGGCCGTCCCCCAGGGCCTCCCCCCGCAGAACGGGCGCGAAGCTGCGTCCCGGCAGGGCGTCCGCCTCCGGGTGCGGGAGGCCGAGGTGATCGAGCAGCGTCGGCATCCAGTCGTAGTGGCTGAGCAGATCGGTATTGACCACCCCCTCCGGCACGACGCCGGGCTGGCTGAGGAGGGCGGGGACCTTGACGGCGGTGTCGTACATGTTCAGCGGCATGGTGCCGTTGCCTTTTCCCCAGATGCCGTGGTGTCCCATGCTCATCCCGTTGTCGCTGGTGAAGAAGATGAGCGTGCTCTCGCGCAGGCCCGCCGCCTCCAGCCGGTCCAGCAGGCGGCCGACGCACCGGTCCATCTCGGTAACGGCGGTGAAGTAGCCGCTCAGCATCTCCTGCCGGGCCTCGGGCGTGGTGGCGTTCTGGGCCGTCTTCCGCATCCAGGGGTGCGGGGGCACGTCCGGGATGGAGGCGAAGGCGCAGTTGGCGTGGTAGTCGTCGAAGGTGGCGGCCGGGTGCTGGTCGCGGCCGTAGGGGCTGTGCGGCGCGGTATAGTGGACGTCGAGGCAGAAGGGGGCGTCGTCGCCGGCCGCGCCGTCGAGAAACTCCAGTGCGTGGTCGGTGATGACGTCGGTGACGTAGTCCTCGCTCCGGACCACGCGGTCGCCGTCGATCCAGGGCGCGTTGTAGTACGGTCCGCCGCCGGCGGCGTGGGCGCGCCAGAAGGTGAAGCCCTTCTGCGGGTGGTGCGCGTCCCCGAGGTGCCACTTGCCGGCCAGCCCGCACCGGTACCCCGCCGTGGCCAGGTGGTCGCTGTACCCGGGCTGACCGCGCAGGAACGCGATGAGCTCGCCTTCGTTCACGTTGTTGCCGCCGCAGAGCCAGTCGTGGACGCCGTGCTGGCTGGGGATGCGCCCGGTCAGCAGGCTGGCGCGCGCGGGCGAACAGACCGGCGAGACGCAGAAGAAGTTGTGGCAGCGGATGCCGGTGGCGGCGAGGCGGTCCAGGTTGGGGGTGCGGATCTCGTCGTTCCCCGCGCAGCCCAGCGCCCAGGCCCCCTGGTCGTCGGTGAGGATCACGAGAAGGTTGGGGCGGGACGGGTCGCGGCTGGCCATGGGGGGTCCTCTCTGCCGGAAGGGGACGGTCGATCGGCGGCATCCTGGAGCGGCCGGTCCCCATCCAGCATACCCGCCCCCCGCCGCCGGTCAAGCGCGGAGACGCCGGCCCCGGAGCCGGCTCCTCCTCGTCATTCCGATCCACGCCGAATCGATCCGCGATCCCGCGTCATAGCGGGAGTGGGAGAACGAAGTCGCCCCGACGCGGAACCGCTCTGCGCTTCTCTCTCCGTCGACGCGGCAGCCGTTGACTGAACCCGAACCCGCGCTTCCGCTTGACCCCCGCAGCGACGGCGCTATGCTGGGTACGGTCGTGCGACGCCGGCCTGCGGGACGGCGCCCAGGAACGCGGACGTTCCGCAACCCCCACCGCGGCCGCCGAACCCCATCCTTCGGCAACCCCCCCCGCCCCCCCTGCTGCGGCCATGCGGGGGCGTTTTTTCCCCCACCCGCCCCCCCGGTCCGGGAGCGGGATCTCAGGCGGGGCGTACCGCCGCCCCCGGCGCCTGGCTCGACCCCGGCCCCCACCGCGGCCAGCACCTCGGCGGTGTAGA
>CAZKKD010000234.1:0-893 GCA_964553265.1 uncultured Planctomycetales bacterium
CGCGACGGCGAGTACGCGCCCCGCCGGCCGATCCGCCCGGCGGACAAGCGGCGGGACGACGAGGAGCGCCAGCAGCGCCACCAGCGGCGAGGCGAAGGGCCGTCCCCACTCAAGAAGAGGCTGCAGCGTTTCCGTCACGGGATCGCATCTTTCGAATGGTGAGGAGGACGAAGATCAGCGCCATCGGGAGGAGATACCAGAGCGAGTAGTACTCTGCTTCGCGATCCGCAATGACAACCAGTTCGGCGGCGGAGGCCGCCGGGTCGGGCCCGTCCGCGGCCGCCGGTCGGAAACCGAAGGCGCGCGCGCCGTCCGCCGGGACGGCGAACCGGTCCACCACCGTTGCCTCGGCGCCGGCCGTCGGCCCCCAGCGGATCCGGAAGGTCGCGCCGGTCTCCGCCGCATCCGCCGGTACGGGAAAGGCGATGCGGGCGGCGACGTAGGCGTCGAATTCCAGGAAGGCGCTCGAACGGTCCACCGTGACCGGCAGCGCGTCGCCGGCGGCGTCGGTGACCGCGATGGCGGCAAGGTCCG
The DNA here is from genome assembly GCA_964553265.1 of uncultured Planctomycetales bacterium. GTDB lineage: Bacteria > Planctomycetota > SZUA-567 > SZUA-567 > JAFGNG01 > CAZKKD01. The sequence goes on from CAZKKD010000234.1 coordinate 535, forward strand.
TGACCTCGAAGCCGTTGCCGGACAGGAGGCCGACCGCCATCGCCTTGCCGGCCGGGGGGGCGAGCGCCGCGCCTTCCCCATCGCCAGCGGGCGCAACCGGCTCCGTTGCCGGAACGATCTCGACGAGAAGCCCGTCCGGTTCGCCGGACCATCCAGGCGGACCAACGGCCGCGATCACGAGGCAGACCAGGACGGACAGGGCGGACCGGTTGTGAGGCCGTCCCGGCGGGCGGCCTCGGCCGCTGGCACGGCCGCGCCCCGCCGCACGCCGGGGTGCGGGGCGGCGCAGTCCCCCCCTTCCCGTCTGCGCCGCCCCGGCCCCGCCCGGCCGGCAGCGCGCCGGTTCCCCGCCGCATTGG
>CAZKKD010000234.1:903-6965 GCA_964553265.1 uncultured Planctomycetales bacterium
GGGCGGAGCGGTGCGGCAGGCGGGGGGGCGGGGCGGGGCGGGCCGCCCGTGCCGGTCAGAGCTGGTCCGGGGCGAACCGGACGTAGACCATCGGGTTCTCGACGGAATAGGTGTTGCCGCGCCAGTAGCTGACGGTCTCGCGGCCGCCCTCGCGGACGGTGCGCGTCCAGTTGGCGAGGAAGGGCTGGCCCGGCTCCAGCCCGAGGCTCTCGAGCGGGATCCGGACCTCCAGCATGCGTGTGTTGGCGCAGGGCTTCACCTCCACGCCGGGGACGCCGTCCGCCGAACCGGCGATGCGGTCGATGCGGATCGCCCTGGGCGTCGCGTCGGGAGAAGCGGCGACATAGAGGGTGGCGATGTCGGCCTCGGCGTCGTCCCCGCCCTGGAAGCCGAGCAGGCAGCAGAGGCTCTCGCCGTCGGTGGTGATGCGGAAGCGCCCCTGGTCGGCGGCGGGCCGGTTCTCGAAGTAGCGCCCTGCTTTTACATACTCGTGGAAGTCCGCGCAGAGGACGGCCTCACCCCACTCGGTCCGGGTCGCCTCGCCGTCGACCGCGACGGCCTTGCTGGTGGCGAGCGCCTGGACGTCGGCGGCCTCGCCGAGGTCGATGGTCTTGAACTCCATGTTCCGGTTCTTGCCGTTGAACAGGCGGAGCCCGATGCGGTAGCGCCCGTCGGCGACGCCGGCCTTGCGCTTCAGCGTCACCTCGAAGTGCACCTTCTTGCCGCCGCGCCGGGTGGCCGCCAGGTAGGGGAAGCGTTTCCACTCGGCGGAGGGCTTCACCTCGGCGTCGAATTCCTTGCTCAGCACCTCAAGATGGATGTTGACGATGTCGCGGTCCATGGTGTTCAGCAGGTAGACCCGGAAGCTCGCTTCCTTGCCGATGCGGAGCTGCCCGTCGCGCACGTCCACCTTGACGGCCAGGTTGTCCTTCGCCTGGACGAAGACGTCGTTGCAGAGATGCGCTACGGCCGTGCCGTTCCAGAACAGCATCCCCGCCAGCGCCAGCCCGATCAGCCGCCGTTTCATCGTGAGTCCGCTCCTTCTAATAAGGATGCAACGCCTCACCCCGAATGCGATTGCGTCCACAGTCTACCGCTTCGATCACTCGATGTCAAATGCAACGGGCGGTCCCGCGGTAGCCTGCATGGACCACGAGAGACCCAAGGGAGGATTCTCCCTCTTTCGCCGTGCGCAGGACTCCACGCGGGCCCGGCCCCGGATGCGGGCAGAACGCGAACGGCAGCCCGCGCATGTTTTGATCCGCGTTGGTCCAAAAATTCGAAAAAAAGGTGTGCAGGATGGGCGAACATGTTGTAATGTGATTCTTGTCGGTGCAGTCTTTTTTGTCCCGTGGCAGGTTTCACGGTTCCGGAGGGCGGGATTTGGACGAGACGTCTGCTTCCGGGTGGGTCCCCCCGGGGACCAAGGCGCTGGTCGTGGAGGATTCCCGCGCCACGCGGCGGATTTTCCGCAATCTGCTGGAATCCCTCGAAGTCGAGGTGGAGGATGCGCCGGACGGGCAGGCCGCGCTGGAGCGGTTGCAGCGGGGCATGGACGACCTGAACGTCATCTTCTGCGACATCAGCATGCCGCGCATGGACGGGTTCGATCTCTGCCATCGCCTCCACCAGGCCGACTGGTACGACGGCACGCCCATCGTCATGGTCTCCACCCAGAGCGATGCCGCCAACGTCATCCGCGCGCTCAAACTCGGGGCCGAAGACTATCTTCCGAAGCCCTTCGACCGCGAGGTCCTGGCCCGGATCCTGGGGAGGGTGTTGTCCCATGCCTGAGGTCGCCCAGCTCGGCAAGCGCACCGTCGACCGGATGCAGGTCCGCATCGAGCACCTGGACAAGCTGCTCGGCCTCGCGGGCGAGGTGATCATCACCAGCGCCAATCTCCACGAGCTTCAGCGCGCACTCCAGGAGCGCGTCGCCCGGGGCGCGGTGCTGGAGGAGGAGCAGCTCGACGCGGTCAAGGCCAGCAACGAGGCCACCCAGCGGATCAGCCAGGAGCTGCACAACCTGGTGATGGACATCCGCCTCGTGGAGATTGGCGAAACCTTCCGCCTCTTCCGGCGCCCGGTGCGCGACCTCAGCCGCACGCTCGGCAAGGAGGTCGACCTCCGCATCGAGGGCAGCGAAACGCTGATCGACAAGGCCCTCGCCGAGCGCCTGGTCGATCCGCTTCTGCACCTTTTGCGCAATGCGGTCGACCATGGCATCGAGCCGCCGCTGGAGCGTTCGCGCCGGGGCAAGCCGGCGGTGGGCGTCGTCACCGTGCAGGCGACCGATCGCGAGCACCACACCGAGATCCTGGTGAGCGACGACGGCGCCGGCGTCGACGAAGCCGCCGTCCGCGCGCTCGCGGTCGAGCGGGCGCTGGTTGCCGCGGAGGACGAGACCGTCGGCGCGCTCGACATTCTCACGCGTCCCGGCTTCAGCACCTGCGAGACCGTCACCGCCACCTCCGGCCGCGGGGTCGGGCTGGACCTGGTGCAGAGCGTGATCGAGGAGTTCGACGGTTCGCTGGCGATGGAGGCGACGCCGGGGCAGGGGACGCGGTTCCGGCTGCTCATCCCGAAGCTGCGGGCCGTCAACATCGTCGATGCGCTCACCGTGCGGGCCGGCGGCCGCCTCTTTGCGCTGCCCATCGAGCGCATCGTCAGTTCCCTCGGCGTGGCGCGCGACGACGTCCAGACGGCCCTCGACCGCAATCGCTTCATCCAGTACCTCGAGGAGGTGGTGGTGCTCCGCGACCTGCAGGAGCTGTTGGGCGACCGCCCGCTCGGCGAAGGCGCCGATCCGCTGCCGGTGGTCATCGTGCAGGGCAAGGCCGGGCGGGTGGCGCTCATCGTGAGTGAATTCCTGGGGCCGCAGAAGCTGGTCAACGTTCCGCTCGACGACCGCACCTTCCATGTCGACGGCGTGGCGGGGACCTCGGTCTTCAGCGGCGGGCGCATCGGGTTGACGCTCGACATCGACGCGCTGGCCGCGCGGGCGCTGGGGGTGGAGGCGGCGCCGATCCGGCGTCTCCGCGACGACGCTCCCGCCGCCGCGGGGGGGGCGACAACGAAGCCCGTCTCGCCCGCGTCCGGCCCGTCGGCGACCGCCCCGGCGCCGTCCGCTGTCCGCGCCGCCCCGGGTGGGGACGCCGCCGCGCTCGACGAGAAGGACGTGGCCGACCTGGCCGACGAACTCCGCCGCAGCCTCGGCGAGCTGCAGGACGCGCTTCTGAACCTCGAGGGGGCGGGCGACGACCACGCCGGGCCATTGAACGAAGCGTTCCGCCTGCTCCACGCGGCGAAGGGCAACCTGACGATGCTCGACGCCGCCGACGCCGCCGACGCCGCGCACCAGATGGAGACGCTGCTCGACTTTGTCCGCTCCGGCAAGCTGGAGGCCGATCCCGGGCGCATGGACCTCCTGCTCGACGGGCAGGCCGCGCTGGCCAAGGCGGCCGGCGCGCTGCCGGGACCGGTCCCGGCGGTCGATCCGGCGCTGCGGACGCGTTTCGCGGAGGCCATCGAGGCCGCCGCCGAGCCGGAAGCGGGCCTGGCCGACGAGGACCTGATCGGCCGCGCGTTCGAGCTCTCCCCGACCGTGGAACTGCAGGTCGTGAGCGCCCTCAAGCGCGGGGAGAACACCTTCGAGACCTACCTCGCCTTCCGCCCGGGACGGCAGGCGGATTTCCTGGTCGCGTACCTCATTCTGCGGCGCATCGGCCTCCACGGTACCGTCCTCGCCACGCTGCCGCCGGTCGACGAAATCGAGGAAGGCCGTTGCGGCAACGCGCTGAAGATTCTCTGGTCCACGCCGCTCGACGAGGCCGGCCGCGACGAGGTCCTCGGCGCCATCGCCGAGCAGTACGCGCTCACCGAGCACCACTCCATCCCCGCCAGCATCTTCCGGTACGAAACCTCTCCCGGCGCCTGACCCGGCCGAGGAGCCAGTCAGTTCTCCCTCTCCCGCTGGGAGAGGGTCGGGGTGAGGGTGTCCGAACGGGCGAAATCCCCTCACCCGAACCCTCTCCCGGCGGGAGAGGGAAGCCCTTTTCGAACCGTCGCAGCCCAGTCCAGGTTGAATCGGTCAGAACGGAATGGCCCTGACCCTGGGCCGGCTGCGGCTTGCCTTCCGCAGGGCTGGCCCGTATACCGGGGTGGTGTCGGCGTGCAGGCAACGGCCGGAAGCGCACTTCGACGAAGGCGAACCCGAAGGAGAGGCCATGCCGCGCACCTGGGTGCTCGTGCTGATTTGCGGGGGAGTGCTCCTCCACGGCGCAGCGGCGGCGGACGGCTCGCCGCTCAACAACACCTTTGCGAAGCTGGTGCGCGGTGACCCGGTGCAGATCGTCGTCGTCGGGAATTCGGTTACCCACGGCGCGCCGGCCGGGGAGGAACGGACCACCAGCTTCTACTGGGCGCTTCACGACTGGCTGCGGGAACGCTTTCCGGACGCCGAGATCCGGCTGCAGACCAGCATCATCTTCGCCATCGGCCCCGAGCTCCAGCTCTTCCGCATGGAGAGCAAGGTGTTTCGCTTCACGCCCGACCTCGTGCTCGCCGAGTTCGGCGCGGCCAACGGCGCCTGGGGTGAGAGCGGCCGCGCGGTGACCGACCCCGCCACCGAGGGCTATCTCCGCCGCCTGCGGACGCGCCTGCCGGAGTGCGATGTGGTTCTCCAGTTGGGGCTCTTCAAATCCATGCTGACGCACCACGAAGCCGGGCGCACCCCGCCGACGGCGCAGTTCCTGCAGGACCTCGCCCGGCATTACGGGTGTCTCGTCGCCGACGGGCAGCAGGCCATTGCCGGGCGCATACTGGACGGGGAGCCGTGGGCCGCCTACATGAAGGACCCCATCCATCCGGGCCCGGAAGGCTATGCCGTCCACAGCCGGGTGCTCCGCGAAGCGCTGGACCGCGCGTATGCCGCTTACCGGGCCGACCCGCGCCCGGTGACGCCGCACAAGCTTCCCCGGAAGACGCTGACGGCGCGCCCCTGGAGTTCGCCCCGCCTCGTGCCGGCCTCGGCCGCGACCGAGGTGACGGGCTTCGCGCCAGCCGATTACGGGCACTTCCAGGGACTGGAGGCGACCGGGCCTGTTGCGGAGCTTGTCTTTCAGCCTGAGCGCGGCCGCTGCGTCGGTCTCCTGGTCCGCCGCCCCCGCCGCATGGGACGCCTCAGCATCCGCCACGACGGTGCCTGGGCCCCGCTCGACCTTGTGCACGAACCGACCGCCATCGAAGAGGACGATCCCGGACGCAACCGCCTCAACCGGCACTTCTTCCATGCCGACGGGCTGCCCCTGGCGTGGGATCGCGTGGCGCTGCGTACGGAGCTGGACGCCGATGAGGAAGCGGTGCAGCTTCTCGGCTTCCTGGTGGTGGACGATCTCGCGGAATAGGCAGCCCGGGCCGCCTGCGCCCTGTCCGGACCGGTCCGCAATCCCGGATCGCAACTTTCCCCGAATACGCAAAAATCGACGGCGCAAGGGATTGCCGTCTTGCATCGCCCCTCTCGTCTGCCTACACTGGTAGGGAGTCGAAGACAGCGAGCAGGCCGGCGGGACGGCTTTGGCCGATCCCCGGACGGGTTGCGACGTTCCGGATCAGAAGGGGGTATTCCCGATGGCGGAAGGCAAGGCGAAACTGACCGGCAAGGGACCGCTTGGCGACGGCAAGACGGCCGAAGCACTGGCCGCGGCCCAGGAAGGCAAGAGCCTCGACCAGGTGCGCGAGCTCATTGTCGGCAAACTGCTCCGCGCCCTGCGCAAGCAACTCGACGATGTCCGGGCGGAGATCAACCGCGGCCAGCAGGACAACCGCGATCTCATCGAGCAACTCGACAGCAAGTATGCCCGCGAGCTCGGCGAGGTACGGGATCGCCTCACCGGCCGCGTGGAGGAAGCGGTCTCGCAGGTGCAGGCGCGGGCCGAAGCCATCGCCCAGCAGGTCGAGAGCACCAGTGCGGATCTGGACGAGCGCGGCGCGCGCGCGCACGCCGGCCTCACCGGTGTCGAGTCGGCGCTCCGGGGAGAGCGGGGGGAACGGCCCGCCCCCGG
>CAZKKD010000235.1:0-6901 GCA_964553265.1 uncultured Planctomycetales bacterium
GTCCCCCGGGCCCTCGACCCCCCGGCCGGTCTACTGGGGGCTGGAGATCGAAGCCGACACGCCGGGGGTCGATTTCGAGACGCGGTTCCTCGTGCCGATCTACGCCCCGCCCGAGGCCTGAGCCGGCGCATCCACGCGGACGATGAGTCCGTGCCGGAACGGCGGCAGGCCCAGCCGATCTCCGTCGAGAATGCAGTCGCCCGTGCCGTCGCCGGGCCAGGGCCGCACGAGGCGCACCTGCTGCGGAGTCACGCCCGGGGCGCGGTCGCCGAGATCGACCGTCACGCCGGACAGGAGCGGCGCCTGTTCGCCGTCGCGCAGGACGCAGTCCCAGGCGTCGGCCCGGCTGCGGATCCAGTGGAGCGACACCGTCTTTCCGCAAAGCGAGATCCGGCGGCAGGCATCGTCATCCGCCACCACCGAAACGAAGCCTTCGCGATCGACCGCGATGCCGTCGAGGGCTTCGGCCAGCCCGCGGAAGCCGCCCCAGAGGTTCTTGGTATCGACGTACTGGTCCCAGTGCCAGATGTGCCCGCTTCCGGCCGCGCCCGCAAAGAAGGCAGGGTAGGTGACGTCGTGAAAGATGCGCCCGTCGTGGTCGGCGCGGTAGTAGCGGAACGGTCCGGTGTGGCAGTCGTTGACCGCACCGGTCTCGGCCAGGAGGACCGGCCGGTCCTCGCGCCGCGCACGGCGGACCGCCTCGACGGAAAAGCCGACCGGGTCCGTCCGGCAGCACGCCAGCCCCGCTCCCTGATCGAGGTACCGGTGCACCTGCTGGAAATCCATCTCGTCCATGCCGAAGGCGTCCTGCAGCGCCTGCTTCCCGTCGTGGTCGAAGCTGCCAAGCGAATTGGTGACCAGGTTGCGCGGGGAGGCCGCCTTGATCGTCCGCAGCCAGCGCCGGGTCCAGTCGCACTGGATCGTGAAGTCGGAAGTCGCGCAGCAGTCGATCTCGTTCCAGAGCTCCCACGCGAACACCGCCGGGTCGTCCCCGTAGCGCGCCAGGAGCGCGTCCACCTTCCGGCCCCAGAGGGCCTGCCACACCTCGGAGGTGAACCACTCGTCCATGTCCGTGGGGCTCCGGCCGTCGTCGGGATGCCGCAGCGCGCGCGCCATACCCGTCTCCCCCGCGAAGGTGCGGAAGTATTCGAGGCAGAGCTTGAGGCGGATGCCGTACCGGCGGGCCAGCGCGACGACGCGGTCAATGGCGCCGAAGCGGACGGGGTCGTGCTCCCCGGCCACCTCGCCCTCGCACTGGAGATAGCGCATTCCCAGCCAGAGGCGCGCGAAGTTGCCCCCGTTCGCGGCCAGGCTGCGGAACCAGCGCGCGTAGTCCGCCGCGCCGAGCGTCGCGAAGGCATCCTGCGTCTCGAACTCGCGCCCCGTGCCGAGCGCATATCGCGCTGGCCAGCAGAGGTTGAGCCCGATGGCCACGTACGGGCTCCCGTCCGAGCAGGCGAAGTAGCGCGGATCGTGCGGGCTGATGCCGACAAACCCGGAATGCCCCGACGAGACACAGTCGAACGCCGCCTCTCCGACCTGCGCCTCGCCACTCCACCAGATGCAGCGCCACGGGCCGGGCAGATCCGGGGTGCAGCGTACCGCCGGACGCGCCGGACCGTCCGGTTCGATGGTTTCGTACCCGTGTTCGTCGACCATGAACCGGACGGGCTGGTGCGAAAAGACAGGCCGCGCCAGGCTGCGGCCGTCGGGTGCCGCGAAGACCACCCGATCCGGAACGCCGTCCCCGTCGAACTCGCCGTGCCAGCGTCCGTACCGGGGGACCGTCGTCTCCTTCGTCATGCACGCTTCCTTTCCGTTGACCCGATCCGCATGCGGCGGAAGGCAGGGCCGTTGCTCGTCTGCTTTACGGCGTCGCCGATCCGACGGCAGCGGACTGGAGCACCGCCGCAGCGTGTGCGGCCAGGTGGCCGCGGAGGTCGGTCCGGTAGGCCTCCAGGATGGCGCGGCCGCGGCCTTCCCAGTCGCCACAGCGGAAGAGCGCCCGCGCGAGGACGATCTCGCGGAGCGCCGGCTCGCGAATGCGACGCTCACGCGGGTGGTCCCAGAGCGGACCGGGCTGCGTCTGCGCGTGGCCGGACAGGCCCGGCCGGGCGAGGAGGTCCGCCAGCGGCTTCGCGGCCGCCGGGTCGGCCACGCGTTCGAGCGCAAGCGCCAGGCTGCGGTGGTGCGAGAGCGTGGTCTCCGCGTCGAGCGCATCGAGCTTCCGCAACAGGCACGGCAGCGCCCGCGCATCCCCCGTCCCCGCCAGCGCCAGGATGAGGGCGTCCACCGGCGTCGGCAGGTGGGCGTACTCGGCCATGTGGCCCTGGAGGATCTTGGCATCGAACGTGGCCGCGTCGAGGGCCTCGGCCAGCAGCACCGCACCGGACGCGTCGCCGAGTATTCCCAGCACCAGCGCCAGCGCCAGCGCGCGCTCCGCGGACGGGTCGTCGCCCGTCGTCTCCGTGCCCATCTCCGCCCAGGCGGACCGGAGCGCCGGCAGGGCGGCGTCGGGCTGGAGGAAAAGGAGCGCCAGCGCGCGCGACCGGGCGGCGTAGTCGTTGGCCGGGTCGGCGTAGATCTGCACGGCGTCGGCGATGGCGTCCACCGGCGGGGGGAAATTCTCCGCATCCGTGAGGACGCGCTTCTCCAGGAAACCGCCGTCCACCAGCCGCCGCTGGAGCGTCCGCATGTCCAGCGCCCGGAGCGCCGTGCCCGCCGAGGCTGCCGTCGCTGCCGCGAGCCCGGCGGCATAGCCCTGGTTCAGAAGGTCCGGCTGCATGCGCATCATGGCCGATCCGTCGCGGTGCATGCTGGTGCCGAGCCCGATGACGAGAAGCCCCTCCAGCCCGACGGGCAGGAGCGCCCGGAACGGGGTGTCGACCGGTTCGGGATTGGCGGGGGCGGGATGGTTCTGCGTGCGCGTCTCGTCGGTGTGCGGGAGGAGCGCGAAGTAGGGGAGCGACGGGTAGCCGTGGCTGTCGTAGTCGCTCCGGGAGTGGGCGATGGTGTCGGGGTAGCGGCGGTCGAGCAACTGGTCGAGGTACGACAGCGTGTGCTCGCCCACGATGCGCCGGCGCTCGCGGCTCTGCACCAGCGGCACGAGATCGAAGGCCGCCTCCGGGTCGAGCCCGAGGGCGCTGCCGAGCATGGCGCGGCTCACATCGATCACGTCGCTGTCATCGACGAGGAGGCAGTCGCTGTTGACGTAGTCTTCCCCCAGCGGACGCCGGCCGAGGCCGATGCCCTGCGTGGCGATGTCCGTCGCATCGGCCCCGAAGCGGGTGGGGACCCCCGCGGCGGCGGCCAGATCCGCATTGCCGGTCGCATCGATCACCACCTGCGCGAGCACCGCCCCGTGCCCCTGCGGCGTGGCGACGGCCGCGCCGGCGATGCGCCCCCCGTCCCGCACCGCGCCCCAGGCGAAGCTGCCGAACCAGACGGTTCCGCCCGCATCCCGCAGCGCGCGCCGGAGCCACTCCATCTTGTCCTCGACGTTTTCCCCTTCGTCCGGCCAGGGGACCTCGGCGGCAAACGCGCGCGAAATGCCGTGGTACGGCCGGGTGATGAGCCCGACCGTGCCGACCCCGCCCAGCGCTTCCTGGAATTCGATCACCAGGACCCGCGCCCCGTCGCGCGCCGCGCCGATGGCAGCCGCCGCACCGGCGGTGCCGCCGCCCACGACGAGTACGTCCACCTCTGCGAGGACGGGCAAAGCCTCACCGGAGGTCGTCACGGTCGCCGTCGGCGTGTCGGTGGGGCGAAAGCCACGGAGCGGTTCGACGACGTCGCCGACCGCAGCCGTCAGCTTGTCCGGCGCGTGGTGGGGGTCGACCTGCATCGCACCTGCGCCGGGCCGGGCCGCCTCTTCCGCCGCACGCTGCCCGGCGGACCGGCCCTCGGCCTCGGTGGCGCTCCAGGGGAGTGCGTAGAGACCTGCTTCGTCACAGGCGGGGTGCGGGCAATCGATGAGCACCGTCTCGCCGGCGCGGAGCTGGCCGGGCCGGAAGGTCCGGTCGCGCGCGTCGGCCTCAAGCGCGGCCCAGCCCGCGGGATCGTTCGGAACAGGCGCAGTCCAGGCATAGACGTGCCGCCGGACGGTCGCGTCGGCCAGCGCATCGGCGCCGGGCCTGTCCTCCGAAGCGACAGGGGTCTCCGCCGAGCCGTCCGCCCCGCCGAAGACGATGCGCCGGACCTCTGTCGTTTCCCGGTCCGCCGGAGCGGCGGCGCCGAGGAGCTGCGCCGCGAGGCCGTGACGCGTAGCGTCCACGACCGCACCCGCGGCCACGGCCTGCCGGCCCGCGCGGTCGGCCAGCACGACGCCGGCAAGGCGGCCGTCGGCGTCCCGGAGCAGGCCGACCGGCTGCGCGCCGAGGATGGTTTCCACGCCCGCGGCCACGACCGCTTCGGCGAGGGTGCGCTTGACGCGGAGCGGGGTCGTGGCGCCGTCGGGGCATGCGAATGCGGCGGCGAGCGGGGCGTCGGGGCCCGGCGACGCGCAACACAGGTCCAGCGTGGCGCAACGGTCTTCGCCGAGGTAGAGCCGCGGCGCGGCCAGCAGCACCCGCGCGCCGCGCGCCGCCGCCGCCGTGGCCGCCGCCACCGCGGCGACCGTCCCGCCCAGCACCACCACGTCCACGGTCCGCGCCAGCGGCAACGCCCGCGGCGATGCGGTCAGCCACGCTTGATCGTTCGACTGCTGTGTCATGGGTCCGGATTCTCCTTGTTCATCGCAGGCCTGCATCCCGGGTGCGGACGGCGGCCCCCTGGGGGAATGCGTCGGCCCGCTGGCCGGGGCCGGCGCGAACGGGTCAGCTCGACCCGGGCGGCGGCGGCAGTCTGCCGAGGAGGCGGTCGAGTGCGTTGGCGAACTGCTGCGTCTCGCGCGCGCCGGGGCTGGCGGGGCCGCCGGAGACGAGCCCGGCGCCGCGGAGCTCCTCCATGAGGTTGCGCATGGCGAGGCGCTCGCCGACCGTCTCCTCGGTGTACTCTTCGCCCCGGGGGCTGAGCACCCGCGCGCCGCGTTCGACCCCCTCGGCGGCCAGGGGGATGTCGGCGGTGATGATGATGTCGCCCGGGACGCAGTGTTCGGCAATGTAGCGGTCGGCCGCGTCCGCCTGCGGCGGGACAAGCTGCAACCGGAAGCGCGCATCCGCCGGCAGCGTCACCGGCGCGTTGGCCACCAGGACGAGGGCGAGGTCCTTGCGCCGGGCGGCGCGGATGCAGATGTCGCGGACGTTGGTGGGGCAGGCGTCGCCGTCGATCCAGAGCGTGGGCCGGGCGGCGGCGGCGTCCGGGGCGGCATGGGTCACCTCAGCGCTCCTGGAAAAACTCGATGGTCTCGCCGGCCGGGCCGACGACGAAGGCAATGCGGACCGGGCGCGTCTCGCTCCGGGCCTCGATGTCGACGTCGGTGGGCTCCATCTGCGACGCGGCGCCGGCTGCCAGCGCCCGCGCGTAGGCCGTGTCCGCATCGTCGGTCGAGAGGCAGAGGTGGAGGAGCGACCCCTCCCCGCCCGCCTCGGCGCCGCCGGCGAAGATCTCCATGCACCGCCCGTCGCCGAAGTCGAGCATCGCCGCCGAGCCGTCCCCGTCCCCCCAGGCCAGCGACTCGGTGCAGCCGAGGCCGTCGACGTAGAAGCGCCGGACCGCGTCGAAGTCCCGCACCTTCATCGCCACGTGATGAAAACCACATCCCGGAATGATTGCGTTCGCCATGCCGATTCTCCCGTGCCCCGCGATCCGCTCCCGCCAGCCGACTGCCGCGATTTCGGAGCGCGCGTCCGATTCGCGGTCCCGTCGCGCCGCCTATCCGTCGAGTCGTTCGACGTAGACGTAGTATGCGCCGCAGGTATCGGTCTCTCCGTCGCCGAACCAGGCGTCGAGGGTGGTCTTGCCGTCGGGCGCAAGATCGACCTCGAAGACGGCCTCGGTCTGGCCGGGCGCGACCGGGACGGTCCACTCCTGCCCGAAGAGGCCGAGGCGGGCGCGGGTGGGCTCGAGGGTGTTGCAGACGCCGGGCGTGGGGGCGTAGATGTGCCGTTCGGCCTCCTCGGCGCTCACCGCGGCGTCGATGGGCAGGTCCAGCTCCTCCGGCCAGCGGCGCAGGCGGAAGCGGTACCGCCCCGCGCGCTCCACCTCCACCGTCCAGCGGCCCGACGCCTGCTGCGCCTGGCAGATGTGGGTCTGGTGCCAGGCGACGTCGCCCATCACGTCCATCGCGTCGAGGCGCATCGGGTTCTCGTGGTCGCTGCCGAGCACGATGGGGCAGTAGTCGTGGATCTGCGGCCCGATCTCCTCGTACCACGCCTCCCACCCGTCGCGGCGCCCGCGGACCACCCCCGGATGCTCGGCGCTTACGCCGGTGGTCCGGCCGGGACCGGCCCGGACCTCACGGGTCCGCTTTCCGCGGCCGACGCGGTCGTGGTCGTTACGACCGACACCGGACGGGGCATCGAGGACGCCGCGACGACCGTCGAACTCGCGGATCGACTTGGCGTCCCCGTTGCGGGCGCGATCGTGACGATGGCCGACGAGGCTCCGAGCGCCGTCGGGACGCAACTCGACGTGCCGGTGCTCGCGACGGTCCCGGAATCGGAGACTCCGCTAGCGAACGAGGACGCCCACGCCGCGTACGACAGGGCCGTCGAACGGCTGGAGATGATGGGCCTGGCCGGGCGGCTGAGCCACCGGCCGGGCGGGCTCTCCGGCGGCGAGCGTCAGCGCGTGGCCATCGCCCGGGCGCTGGTCAACCACCCCCAGCTCCTGCTGGCCGACGAGCCGACCGGCAACCTCGACCGCCGCAGCGGCGAGCAGATCCTCGATGTCCTCCGCCGCTTCCACAGCCGGCACGGCCAGACCACCGTCATGGTCACCCACGACCCGACCCTCGCCCAGC
>CAZKKD010000236.1:0-6883 GCA_964553265.1 uncultured Planctomycetales bacterium
TACGAACTGGTGACCAATTCCCACTCCTCGTCCATAATCGCCTGCCACTGCTTCGCCGCCGCTGCGTGGCACTCGTCGTCCTTGTCCAGGACAGCCAGAAAGGCCGAGGTGTCAACAAAGCATTTCATTCGAAGGCCTCGGCCAGGTGCCGGTCATGCTCGCGGGACAGGTTCTTCGTGCCCGAGGAAAAACGCCCGATGACGGAAAGCGCCTGCCCTTTGCGCGAGGCGCGATCGTCCTGTTCGCTCTCCTGTAGAAAAGCATCTACGCTGGTTCGGATCACTTCGGCCATGGATACATGCCGCGTGGCGGCTATGCGCTTGATGCGCCGGGCCTGGGCGTCGGTCAGTTGAATTTGCGTGCGTATCATGCGGGCTTCCTCCAGCGACTCCATGTAATCACCTTCCGACATAATGATAACACCTGATCTGGAATGCGTCAACCGCTTGCCTGTCATTCCGTACGGCAGACCTCTTGCTTCTGCACTCAAATTCAATGGAGCGCCAGGCATGATGCGATAGCGGATCCGCCCGTGCAGGTGCGCCTGCAGGTCTTCCGACCGTACCTGCAGGGCTGCAAAAGGGCGCGAAGTTCCCTGTCCGCAAATTTCCGCGCAACGCAATAAAAGCCGATAGCCCTTGCGGCGCAAAGGCTTTCGGCTTTAAAGGTTTGGAGCGTGCGAAGGGAATCGAACCCTCATAGCCAGCTTGGAAGGCTGGAGCTCTACCATTGAGCTACGCCCGCGCGGTTTCGCGGAGTCGGTAGGCGTCCGGCCGGCAGCGGTGGTTCCGGAGCGCTGCAGCGCCGGTGCGGACGGAGCGCATTACACCGGGTCGCGCGGCCCGTGTCAAGCGCTTTGCGCCATCGGCCCGTGCATTCCGCTCCCGGCGGGAGCGGGCGCACGGAATGCCCTGCGGCGGCGGTGGGGGCGCACCGGCGGGGACGTAACGCTTGACTTCGCGGGCGGATGCGGCAGAATGCCGGCATGGACTGGAACAGCGCGCTCGTCCTCGGCATCGAGTCCTCCTGCGACGAAACCGCGGTCGCCATCGTCCGCGGCGGCACGGAGGTCGTGGCCGCGGCGGTCGCGAGCCAGACGGATCTCCACCGCCGGACCGGCGGCGTGGTCCCCGAGGTGGCCTGCCGGGCGCACATGGAGGCGTTCCTGCCGCTCCTGGAGGGCGTCCTGGATGAGGCCGGCGTCGCCCCGGCCAACCTGGCCGGCATCGCGGCCACCAGCCGGCCCGGCCTGGTGGGCGCGCTCCTGGTGGGCCTGAGCGCGGGCAAGGCGCTGGCGCTCGCGTGGGACCGGCCCTTCGTCGGGGTCCACCACATCGAGGCCCACGTCGCGGCCGCGCGCCTGGCCGAGCCGGACCTCGGCCATCCGTTCATCGCCCTGGTCGTCAGCGGGGGGCACACCACGCTCTTCCTGGTCCGCGACGGCGACCGGTACGACGAGACCGGCGCGACCCTGGACGACGCGGCCGGCGAAGCCTTCGACAAGGCCGCCGCCGTCCTGGACCTCCCCTACCCCGGCGGGCCCTCCATCGAACGCACCGCGCGCAACGGGCGCACCGACGCGTACCCGTGGACGCGCACCTGCCTTCCCGACGACGGGAAGAGCTTCTCCTTCAGCGGGCTCAAGACCGCGGTCCTCTACGCCGCCCGCGGCAAGGAGCGCGGCCGGAAGGGGCCGCTCCTCCTGGACGAGGCGGGGGTGGCGGACGTGGCGGCGAGCTTTCAGCACGCGGTGGTGCATGCGCTCGTGGCGCGCACGCCCGGCGCGGCCGGCCGGCACGGCGTGGCGTAGATCGCCCTCGCCGGCGGAGTGGACCCCACCGGGGCGCCCCGCGACGCGGCCTCCGCCGCCGCACGGGAGGCGGGCCTCCGGGCCGCCATCCCGCCGTTCGCCCTCTGCACCGACAACGCGGTCATGGTGGCCGCGCGCGGGCACGAACTCCTCCGGACCGGCCGCACCGACGGCCTGGACCTGCCGGCGGTCGCCCGCGCCGCGCCCCAGGGCGCCGCCTGACCGGACGCATCGCCTCTCCAAGGACATCGCCCATGGACCTGAAGCAACTCCTCGACGCCGTCGCCGCCCACGCGCTCCCGGTGCCCGACGCGCTGGAGCGCCTCGCCGCGCGCCGGGACCAGGAACTCGGCTACGCCTGCCTCGACGGCGACCGCGCCCGGCGCTGCGGCGTGCCGGAGGTCGTCTTTGCCGAACGGAAGACCCCCGAGCAGACCGCCGGCATCCTGGCAGCGCTCCTGCAGAAGGAAGGCCGCGCCTTCGCCACGCGCGTCCCCGACGCGGCGCTCGCCCTGGTGCGCGAACGCTTTCCCGACGCGGTGGTGAACGACATGGCCCGCACCGTCCGCCTGGGCGCCCTGCCGGAGACGCCGTCCGGCGCACGCCCCGTGCTGGTGATCGCGGCGGGAACGAGCGATCTCTCCGTCGCGGAGGAAGCGGCCGAGAGCGCCCGCTACGCCGGCGCGCCGGTCGACCGCCTCTTCGACGTCGGGGTGGCGGGCCTCCACCGGCTCCTGCGCCACCGCGACCGCCTGGCGGAGGCGGGGGCGCTCATCGTCGCGGCGGGGATGGAGGGCGCGCTCCCGAGCGTGGTGGGCGGCCTGGTGCGCGCGCCGGTGATTGCGGTGCCGACGAGCGTGGGCTACGGCGCTTCCTTCGGGGGCCTGGCGGCGCTGTTGGGGATGCTCAACTCTTGCGCCGCGGGCGTATCCGTGGTAAATATCGACAACGGGTTCGGCGCAGGCATCACGGCGGCGCGCATCGTACTGGCGCCCGTCGAGACCTCCGCGTAGAGGAGACCAACCGATATGGCTGACAGCGGACTGCCCCCCCTCCCCTCCCGCGCGGACGACGCGCACAAGGGAGTCTGCGGGCGCGCGCTCATCATCGCAGGGTCCCAGGGCATGACCGGCGCCGGCGCGCTGGCCAGCGAAGCGGCGCTCCGCAGCGGCGCAGGCATGGTGACCTGGGCGATTCCGGAGTCGCTGTCGGTCATCGCCGAGATCAAGTGCACCGAGGTGATCACCTGGCCCATTCCGGGCACCGAGATGGGCGCGCCCGCCATCGAGGCGCGCGAGCTCCTGGCCGAAGCAAGCCACGAATCCGACGCCGTCGTCCTCGGCCCGGGCCTCAGCACCGCCGGCGAAACGGGCGAGCTCCTCCGCCTCCTCATCCCCGAGATCCACGCCCCGCTGGTCCTCGACGCGGGGGGCCTGACCGCCATGGACGCCAAGCTGAAGCCGCTCGCCAAGCGCCGCCGGCCGACCGTCCTCACCCCGCACCCCGGCGAAATGACCCGCCTGACCGGTCAGCGCATCGACGAGATCCAGGCCGACCGCGAGACCGCGGCGTGCAAGCTGGCCAAACGCACCGAGACCGTCGTGCTCCTCAAGGGCGCCGGGACGGTGGTGACCGACGGCGAAACGACCGTCGTCAACACCACCGGCAACGCCGGCATGGCCACCGCCGGCAGCGGCGACGTGCTGGCCGGGCTCCTGGCGGCGCTCCTGGCGCAGGGGCTGGAGCCGTTCGACGCCGCGCGCCTGGCCGCACATCTCCACGGCCTCGCCGGCGACGTGGCCGTCCGCGACACCGGGGTCCACGGCCTCCTGGCCGGCGACATCCTCCGCGCGCTGCCGCGCGCCTTCCTCGAAACCGCCGGCGCCTGACCGGCCGGCGCCGGGAGCTCCGCATGATCCGCAAGCTGCACCTGCCCGCACTCGGCGAGGGAATCGACCAGGCGGCGATCCTCCGCTGGCGGGTCCAGCCCGGCGAGGAGGCGGTCGAGGGCGAGCCGCTGCTGGAGGTTTCGGTCGACAAGGTGACGCTCGAGGTCCCCGCCCCCGAAAGCGGGCGGCTGCGCCACCTCGCGGCCCGCGCCGGCGACCTGGTGCCGGTGGGCGGACTCATCGGCGCCCTGGGCGAAGCGGACGATGGCCTCCCCCCCGCGGTGGCCGAGGTCCGCTATCCCCGCGCCCAGCCCGACTTCTGCATGTACTACCGCTCGGCCCTCGACCGCCCGACCGGGGACGCGGAGCCGCTCAACCCGATGCGCACCGTCATCGCGCGCCGCATGTGCCGCAGCAAGGACGAGGCGCCGCACTTCTACGTGCAGACGGTGGTCGACATGACCGCGTGCATGGAGCTCCGCAAGCGCCTGAAACGCGAAAAGCAGCGCGCGAGCTACAACGACATGATCCTCAAGGCCTGCGCGCTTGCCCTGCGGAAGTACCCGCGCGTCGCCGCCGCCTGGACCGAGGGCGGCACGGTCGCGCGCGACCGGATGCATGTCGGCTTCGCGGTCGCGACCGAACCGGACGGCCTCATCACTCCCGTCATCCGTGATGCCGACCGCCTGCCTCTCCCCGACCTCGCCCGCACCGCGAAGGACCTGGCCGACCGGGCGCGCAGGAACCGCCTGCTGCCGGAGGAGTACACCGGCGGCGTCTTCACCGTCAGCAACCTCGGCAGCTTCGAGGTCGACGCCTTCACCGCCATCATCAACCCCGGCGAATCCGCCATCCTGGCCATCGGCAGGATTGTCGACTCGCCGGCGGTCGTCGACGGGGAGGTCGCGGTCCGCCCCCTCCTCACGGTCACCCTCTCCAGCGATCACCGCGTCATCGACGGCGTGCTCGCGGCACGGTTCAACGGCGCGGTCAAGGGCTTCCTGGAAGCACCCGACACGCTGCTGGTCCCGGCCGCGGACGCCTGAGGACGCCTTCCCGCGCGCCGTCCGTGCGCGAGAACCTGCATGCGAACCGCGCGTTGTGTCGATACAATCTCCGGGACTGCCGAATCGGCCGTCGTTTCCGCGTCGTGGAGACTGTGCCATGCGCCCGAGAACGATTGACATCGAGGCCGCAACCGCCGAGGAAGCGCGCACCCGCGCCGCCGAACGGTTCGGCGTCCCACCGGCACACCTGTCCGTCGAAGCCCGCGAAAGCGGCTCCTTTCACGTCTCCCTCCTTCACGCCGAAGCGGAGGTGGAGCTGGAGGTGACCACCGACGGGATGGAGGCCCGCGTGACCGCCTTCGCTCCTGCGCTCGGGGACGTCGTTCCGCCGGACGGGGGTTTTCTGCGGCGCGCCCTGGCCAACGCCGGGGTCACCGAAGGAATCGACGACGACGCCCTCGCCGAAGCCGCTCGCATGGCGGCCACCGGAAGGGACATCACCGGACGGACCCTCGCCCGCGGCAAGGCGGCGCGCCCGGAGCGCCCGGCACGTTTCGAGATCGCCGGCAACGCGCGCCGGCCCGTATTGCCCGGCATGGTTGCGGGCACCCTGCACCCGGTCGAACCCGGCACGCCGGGCTTCACGGTCCGGGGCGATCCCCTCCCGCCGGCCTCCCTTCCCGACGGCGCGGAGATGGTCCTCGGCGAGGGCCTCCAGCGCCAGGACGACGGTGCGACCGTCGAGGCCACGTCGTACGGCCTTCTCCAGCGCGGCACGGGGACCATCGAGCTGCAGCCGCTCTTCGACGTGGACGAGGACGGCATGGAGGTGCGCGCCACCCTCTATGCCGAGGACGCCGCCGGGAACCTGCTGACCCCGGACCGCCTGCGCGAAGCCTTCGCCCTGCTGGGCTTCACGCACGGGTTCCTCGTCGACGGCGTCGCCGAAGCGCTCGGCAGCCTCCAGTTTCAGGAGGCCACCGCCCGCGAAGGCGATCCCGCCAAAGCGACCGGGGTCCCCCTCTTCCACGGAACTCCACCCCGGGCCGGCGAGGACGCGCGGCTGGAAATGCTGGCTGTCCGCCACGAACCCGAAGAGCTCGACGCCACGGGCCGCATCGATCACCACGAACGGAGCCGCTTTCTGCTCGTCGCGGAGGGCGAGACCATCGCCCGCATCGCCCCGGCGACCGACGGCACTGACGGCCACACGGTCCGGGGCGAAGCCATCCCCGCCGAACCCGGACACGATGTGGAGGTGACCGTCGGGGCCAACGTCGCGGCGTCCGAGGACGGACAGACCTTTACCGCCACCGCCGGGGGCGTGGTGGTGCAGACGGGCAAGACCATCTCCATCACCGATCTCCTGGAGATCCCCGGCGACATCGATTTCTCCACGGGCAACATCCATCTCCAGAAGGGATCGATCCGCATCAAGGGCGGCATCCGCGACGGCTTCGCGGTCGAGGCGCCCGGGGGTATCGAGATCGGCGAATCCATCGAGGGCGCCACCGTCGTCGCCGGCGGCGACGTGGTGGTGCGCCAGGGGCTTCTGCTCCGCGGGCACGGTTCGGTCACCGCCGGCGGCAGCGTCTACGCCCGCTATGCGGAAAACAGCCGCATCGAAGCCGGCGGCGACATCGTGGTCGACAACGACCTCGCCAACTGCCAGGCGGTCGCCGGCGGCCGCATCGTCGCCACCAGCGCCAAAGGCGTCATCATGGGCGGAACCCTGCGCGCGGCCGAAGGGATGGAGGTGAACGAACTCGGCAGCGAGCTCGGCGTCGCCACGCTCGTCACCCTCGGACGCGAAGACGATGAACGCCGGCGCCTGCAGGAAGAACTCCGCCGCCTGTCCGAGATGCTGAAGAAGGTCGAACGGGTGATTGGCCACGACGATGCGCGCGCGATCCTCGAGCGCACGCCCCCGGCCAAGCGCAAGGCGGTGGCCGAGGTGATCAAGGCCAAGATGGCGATTCTCAACCGCCAGAAGGAAGCCGAAGCCGAACTGGAAGAGCGCAACCGCGAACACAAGCGCACCATGCGGGCCGAAATCAACGTGTTGCGCATGCTGCACCCCGGCGTGAGCGTCGCCATCGCCGGCGCCCACGCCACCGAGATCGAGCACACGTCTGAACTCCAGTCACCCGTCCCGATCTCGTATGCCGTCTTCTGCT
>CAZKKD010000237.1:0-6857 GCA_964553265.1 uncultured Planctomycetales bacterium
TCTCCGAGGCGTGATCCAGCGCGTCGTGCAACTGCTGCTCGGTGATGCTGCCGCCCGCGCCCGGGACCAGCGTCCCCCCCAGGAGCGTCCAGCTCCCGCCGGGACGGCGCGGATCGAAATCGGGCGCGCGGCGCGGCGGCGCGCGGAAACCGCGACGATAGACGCGGAAGCCGGCGTTGTTCATCTCCGAGGCGGTGGACCACCGCAGCGCCACGCCGGCGACGGTGGGCGCGGCGTCGAAGGAGAGGTTGAGCGCGGCGGTGGGCGCCCAGAGGATGTGGCCGACGCCGCTGCCGCCGTCGTCCTCGTCCTCGTCGACGCTGTCGCCGGAGATCCAGCCGGCGCCACTTTCGAAGTCCTTGAACTGCACGGTGCCGCCGGTGGTGATGCGGGCGGCGAGCTCGCCGGAGCCGGCCACGTCCTCGAAGCCCCAGCCGTCGAAGCGGTAGCCGTTCCAGTCCGACCCGCTGAGGAGGAGATACGTTCCGCCGGTGGGGACGTCGTACATGCGGATGTAGGTCGCCGCCACGGTGGCGGAGCTGGAACCGGCCAGTTCCAGGCTGCCGTAACGGATCGAAAGCTCGCTGCCGGAGGCGCCGTTCAGATTCGCGCCGCCGGTGAGCAGGATGTCGTAGTTGCCCGAACCGGTGTTGGTGAGCGTCGACCCCGCTCCGGCAGTGAACGAGCCACTGGAAGTGAAGGTGGTCCCGTCGCCGAGCTCCAGCGTCGAACCCGTCCCGAGGGCGAAGGCGCCACTGTTGGTGAAGTCGCCACCCACCGAGAGGGTGGCCCCATCGGCCACGCCGGCGACGCCGGAGCTGTCGATGACAAAGGTGCCGACGGTGCTGGTGGTGCCGGTCACGGTGAGTGCACTGCCGTAGGTGGAGGAGGCGCCGATGCGGACGTTGTCGCCGCCGCCGGGCGAGGAGGCGGGCGTCCAGTTGCCGGCCGTGGCCCAGGCGGTGTCCGACGAACCGTCCCAGAGGTAGACGTTGAAGGCGAAGGGATAGACCGAGTAGGTGAAGCCGGTGGTGCTGCCGGCGCTGGTGATGCGGAAGCGGTACTGCTTGCCCGCCGCGGTCGTGGTGGGCGTGATGCAGAACCAGAGCTCGGTGTAGTTGTTGTTGGTGGACATGGTGTACTGCGCGCCGTTGGAGTCGCTGGAAAACTCGCCCGCATTGGCCGACCCGGCCCCGGCAGGCGCGGCCTGGCTCAACTCGCCGGTCGCGACCGCGCCCTCGTTGCCCTTCGTCACGTTGTCCGGCGCCACGGTGCGCCAGTCGCTGCTGGTGCCGGTGACGGTGGTCCACGCCCCGGGGGTGAGGACGAACGGGAAGGCCTGGTACTGGATCTGCCAGTCGTGGGTCGAGTCACTCGCGCTCTGGTGGTGGATCTGGATCCCGAGGATGTACTTCTCGCCCGGGGTGAACGCCAGCGAGGTGTCGTCGCCCTGCCAGTCGGGCGTCGCGGCGGTGTCGAGGCCCCACTCGTACCCGCTCTGCGCATCGGCGGCGGACTGGACGATGAGCTGGATGGTCTGGCTGTAGGTGTCGAGGGCGCCCACCTTCGCGCCGGAGGCGTCGACCTCGATGACGCGGAGGTAGTAGGTGCCATCGACGACGCCCTGCACGGCGAAGTCCTCCTCCAGGATGGTGTCGGCGGGGAAGGTCTGGGACGCCTGCCCGTCGTCGGACTCGTGGTACGTGCCGTACGACACGGACGGCGGCTCGAGCAGCTTGGTGCCGGAAACGGCGCCGGCGTTGGCGTGATCGGCATCGTCCCAGTAGCGGAGGTCGCCGGACGTTTCGTTCATGACCGAGGCGCCGCTGAAGCTGGGGTTGTCCGCGTATTCGAGCCCGAGCCGGTGGCCGCTCCACTCGGCGTTGTTGGCCCGCACGCCGACGCGGAGGTGAAGGCTGCTGCCGGTGTCGACGCCGGTGGCCGTGTTCTTCGCCGCGATGGCGGCATCATCCGCATCCGCCCAGCGATACGAGACCTGCTCCTGGCTCGCCTGGGCAGCCACGGCGTAGACGGTGTAGGTGAAGCCGAACGTCGAACCGCTGTTGGTGAGGCGGAAGCGGTACTTGGTCCCCTCGGCCACCGCCTGCGGCGTGACGGCGAACCAGTACTCGGTGTAGACCGGGTTGCCGGAGAGCGTGTGCGTCGCGCCGTTGGAGTCGCTGCTGAACTCGCCGGCCGTGGCGGTGGGGCTGGGCGTGCCGCCGGGGCTGGAGATGTCGAAGTTGCCGGTCGCGATCGACCCCTCGTTGGCAATCGCGACGAAGGCGGGTGCGCCGTCGATCTGCCAGTCCGAAGAGCTGGACGTGACCGCGGTCCAGGCGCCGGGCACGCCGTCGGGGTCGCGCTGGTACTGGAGGGTCCAGTCGTACTCCGAGTCGGACGCGGAGGTGTGCTTGACCTGGACGGCGAGGATGTAGGTCGTCCCGGCGGTGAAGGCGAGGGCGCTTCCCTCGCCCTGCCAGGCGAGCGAGGAGGCGGCGACCGCGGCGTCCGGAGCCCAGTTGTAGTTGGTCTGGTCGTCGGACGGGTCGACCGCTTCGAGGCGGATGGCCTGGTCGTACTCTTCCAGCGTGCCGACGTAATTGCCGGAGGCGTCGACCTCGACCACGCGGAGGTAGTAGACCCCCTCGGTCGTGACCTGGACGGCGAAGTCCTCTTCGTAGAGGGTATCCGCGGTCTTGGTCTCGGCGCTGGTGACATTGCTCTCGTGGAACTCGCCGCCGCTGGGCGAGCCGGAGAGGATGACGCTGCCGACCGTGTCGCCGTCGGACTGGTCCGCGTCGTCCCAGTAGGCGAGGTCGCTCGTGGCGGTGGTGACGAGCGTCGGGCTGGAGAAGCTGCTGTCGGTGTCCACCTGGAGCCCCAGCCGGTGCGTGCTCCAGTCGGCGCCCTGGCGCTTGACGCCGACGCGGAGGTGGAGCTGCTGGCCGGTCGCGGCGGTGTAGATGCTGTTCTCCGCGGCGAGGGCGGCGCCGTCGTCGTCGGCCCAGCGGAAGGAGACCTGCCGATCGGCCACCTGGACGGCGCGGGCGAAGACGTTGAACCCGAGCGCCGAGGTGCCGCCGCTGCGGATGACGCGGAAGGCGTAGGTCTTGTTGGCGGCCGAGGCCTGGGCTTCGATCGGATACCAGAACTCGGCATAGGTGTCGCCGGTCCAGGCATAGGTGGCGCCGTTGTCGTCGTTGCTGTACTCGCCGTCGGCGGCGGAGCCCGTTCCGGCGCCGCAGACGAAATCGGTGGTGTCGACGGCGTCGCCGTTGTTGTGGCCGTTGTAGGTTTCGGCGTTGTTGGTGGTCCGCCAGTCATCCGAGGTGAAGGTGACGTCGGTCCAGGGGCCCGGCTGGCCGTCGGGGTCCTCCTGGTACTGCAGCTCCCAGGCCCAGTCGCTGCTGTCGCCGGAGTAGGTGCGCTCGTACTGGATGGCGAGGATGTAGGTCTGACCGGGCGAGAACTGCAGCGGCTGGTCCGTCCCCTGCCAGGCGAGGGTGGCTTCGTCGTCGGCCCAGTTGTACGCGGACTGGACGTTGGTCGCGGCGCTGAGGACCAGCTCGATGGTGTCGCCATAGATGTCCACCGGGCCCACAAGCGCACCCGAACTGTCGACCTCGACGACGCGGAAGTACCAGTAGTCGTCGGTATTGTACGGCGGCAGATAGTTCACCTGCACCGTAAAATCGATCTCGTAGTAATCCCCGGAGCCGTAATCGAACGAACTGACGACGTTCGATTCGGCGTAGGGGCCGTCCAGAAGGCTGCCGGTGAGGAGCTTGGTCCCTTCGACCAGGTCCCCGGTGGTATGATCCGGATCGTCCCAGGTCTTGAAGTTGGCGCTGGTGGGCGTGACGAGCGCGACGTCGGCGGTGAAGGAGGCGTTGCTCGCGCGCTGGAGGGCGAGGTAACGCCCGTTCCAGTCGGCGAGATTGCTGCGCACCCCGACGCGGAGGTGCAGCTTGGCATCCTCGATGGTTTCGTACGGCGTGTCCTCGGGCGCGGCGGCGGCCTCGTTCGACTCCAGCCAGCGGTAGGAGACCTGCTCGACCGCGGGGCAGATGGCGGTGGCGAAGATGTTGTAGCTGATACTGATGCCGGTGCGGACCACCCGGAAACGATAGCTGTGCCCGCGGGCCGCGTCGGTGGCGGTGACGGCCCACCAGAGCTCGACACCGTCGCCGTTGCTGTACCCGTCGGTAAGCCCGTTGCCGTCGTTGCTGAACTCGCCGGTGTCGAGCGTGTAGCCCGACTCGACGCTCTGGCTGTACCAGCTTGTCTGGATGGTCTCGCCATTGTTGAGGTCGCAGTTGTGCGTGTTGTCCGCGTCCCAGACCCCGCTGCCGTCGACCTCGGTCCAGGGGCCGGGGCTGGCGGTATCGTAGTCCTCCTGGTACTCCAGCACCCAGTTGCCATTGCCAATGTTGCTGTCCAGCGCGAGCTGCGTGGAGAGGATGTAGATGGCGTTCGTGTCCACCGTGGCGGTGGCGTCCTCGGTGGTCCAGACGAGATCGGTGGCCGGATCGTCGTTGGGTGCAGGCCCGGTGTCGGGCGCCCAGGCGAAGCCGCTCTGGCTGAGCGCGGCGTTGACGACGGTGATGGTGATGACCGGCCCGTAGTTGTCCAGCGTCTCCTTGAAGCTGCCGTCGGCGTTCACCTCCACGACGCGGAGGTAGTAGGTGCCGGTGGCGGTGGGCCGGACGGCGAAGTCCTCCTCGTAGGTGGTGTCGAGCGATTTCACCTGGGTGGAGGTGACGTTGCCCTCGTGGTACTCGCCGGACGCGGTGCTGGCCGCGAGCACCGTGGAGGTGACCGCATCCCCGTCGGCGTGGTCCGCGTCGTCCCAGCTCGCGCCCGCCGGCAGCATCGCCGGACTGGAGAAGCTGCTGTTGGTGTCGTACTGCAGGCCGAGCCGGTGGGTGGTCCAGGACGCGCCGTTCTTGCGGACGCCCACGCGGAGGTGCAAAAGGTCCCCCGGCGTGGCGGTGGTGTAGGGCGTGCTCTCGCTTTCAACGGCGCTCTCTTCGCTCCCGAGCCAGCGGTAGGCGCCCTGGGTCCGACCGGCGGGGGGCGGCCGGATGCTGACCGCGGTGAGGGCGTAGCGGTCCCGTGCGGAGAACGACCAGCTCATCGTCACGCTGGCCGCACCGGCCTCGGTGCTGCAGCCGCCCTCGATGTCCCAGCCGCCGGTGCCGCTCTCGCCGGTGTACTGCTCGGTCTGGCCACCACCGGCGGCGACGTTGCCGTCCCCGCCGCGGAAGGCGATCACATCCACGACCAGCTCGTCCGCGGCACTGGTGACGCTCACCGACCCGCCCCACGCCCGGCCCGTGGTGCCGGTAGGGGTGTTGAACGGGTCGCCGGTGTCGACGCCAGTGAAGCTGACCGCCCCGCAGACGGTGTCTTCCGCGGCCGTCATGACAACATCAATGTTGTGCGTACCGGTGTCGGGGCTGACCACATACCAGATCTCGCTGCGGACGCCGGTGCGTTCCTCATCGGCCCGGAGGAGCGTCATCGGCTTGCCGTTGTAGCTGACCGAAGAGACGGGGTCGAACGACGAGACGCCGACGATGAGCAGGCGATCCGTTCCGGAGACGGTGTGCGTCCAGGTGAAGCTGGCCGCATTACCCTCGGTGCGGCTGGTGGCGTCGACCGCAACGGCGCCGAACGCGGACACCCCGAAGCACAGCATGAGCGCAAGCGCCGCAAGCGCCGCGCGCAAGCCGGTGCGGGTGTATTGTCGCCGCGCCGCGCGCGACTGTCCGGTTCGATACATCATCGGCCTCTCATCCACCGCAATCCCCGCCCCGCCGCCAGCGGGGCCAAAGGTCCCCCTATCATCATCGGCAGTTCCCGGCGAAACTGAACCGCGCAGTCGCAGCCGGGACCGAGGAGGCACGCATAGTGAGTATACCACATAACTCCTTGCTTGCTTACGATTTGCATATTTTTTGGATTGTCCTGCTTCCTGTTGTTCGGTCGCGGGAAGACGACTTCGCCTCATCAATCGCCACCCCATGCGTCCGCACGCACGCTGCCGGCCAACCGAAAGACTCTTACCGGTTAAATCTGAATGACTTACGCGACCCGCCTCCTCGTTGCGAGGCGACTGCGCCGGTCCGGCACCGTTTTGCATCGGCATCCCGCAGGGCGGTTTTCCCCAGAAATGCATTATCAGACAAGGGGTTGCGTACAACTCTGAACGGATTCTCCAGTCTTCCGGGCAGGGTTGTCGGTCGGCAGGGAGACGCCGAGAAAACCCGCCCACAGCCCCTTCGTGTAGTTTTTTTTTGAACGTTTTTCTCCATTGACGCACCACGCGTTCGCTTGCGAACGCCGAGATCACCGATGCGTCGTTGCATGCTGGACCGTTCCGCTAACAAGACGAACGCCTAATTCTTACAACCCATTTCTTTGCAGCGATTTAGGGGGAAGGGATTCCCGTGGATTGTCGATAATTCCCTGTGGGGAGATCCCGCACGTCGCGTGCGCGTGTAGCGTGCACAGCGATCTGCCCCAGAGGAAGCCGACAGACGGAGCCGTCATGGCTGCATCGCGACAGGACCCGCCCCCCATGGGCAATGCGGACCCGAACGCACCGGCGTGGCGGGAAGCGACGCCCGGTCCGGAGCCGCTGCCGCAGGCGCTCTTCTCGGAAAGCGACCTCGACAACGAGAGTCTGCAGGTCCGCCATGGTCTTCGTGTGCTGCGTCGGCACCTGATGGTCATCCTCGCCATCGGCATCCTCGTTCCGGCCATCGTGGTCGGCTACGACCTTCGGTTCCGCAAGCGCATCTACGCGGTCCGCCTGCAGCTCGAACGCCGGAACGACGAAAACCTGCTGG
>CAZKKD010000238.1:0-6820 GCA_964553265.1 uncultured Planctomycetales bacterium
GGGCCAGCTCGTCGCTGCCGATGTGCGTGGCGCCGCGTTCGGCGTAGGCCTGGACGAGCGCCTCGGGCGTGCGGTCGGCCTTGGGCCAGACGCGGCACTGGAGCTCGGCGACGGCGCGGGCGACGTCCGGGGGCAGGTGGGCGGTGGTGTAGGCCTCGACGCGCATGGGTCACTCCTCCTTGTTGGTGGGCGTCCGGCAGAGCCGGCGCGCGCGGAGCTGTCCGCACGCGGCCTGGATGTCGGCGCCCTTCTCGGTGCGCAGCGTCGCGCGCAGGCCGTGTTGCTCGATGCGGGCCACGAACGCGCGACAGGTGTCCCGCGCCGGCGGGGTCCATGCGCCGCCGGGGACGGGATTGAACGGAATACAGTTTACCTTGCACGGGATGTCGCGCAACTGTTCGGCGAGACGATCCGCGTCGTGGACGTGGGCGTTGAAGCCGTCGATGAGGATGTACTCGAAGGTCACCTCCCGCCGGCGCTCGCGCGTGAAGCGCCGCACCACGCCCAGGAGCCGCCCCAGCGGCCAGCGCCGCGCCGCGGGGATGATCTTCTCCCGCGCCGTCTGGGTCGGAGCGTGGAGGCTGATCGCGAGGCGAAAGTCCTCCGGCTCGGCCGCGAAGCGTTCGATGCCGGGGATCACCCCCACCGTGCTCACCGTGATGTGCCGCGCCCCGATGCCGAAGCCGTCCTCCGCGTTGAGGCGCCGCGCCGCCGCCAGCACCTCGTCGTAGGCGAGGAACGGCTCGCCCGTTCCCATGAAGACGACGTTCGTCGCCGCCTCGCCGGCCAGGTCGGCGACGCGGGCGACCTGCTCCACCATCTCGCCGGGCGCGAGCGGGCGGACGTACGGCCCCTCCGCCGAGGCGCAGAAGCGGCACCCCAGCGGGCAGCCGAGGGCGGAGCTCACGCAGATGGTGCGCCGGTCGCTGTCGCGGTCGCGGATGAGGACGGTCTCCACCCCGTGCCCGTCGGCGGTGCGGAAGAGCCACTTCTCGGTCAGGCCGTCGCGGCTGGTGCGGTGTTCCAGCGGTTCGAGGGTGCGCAGGTCCGCGCGCGCGGCCAGGGCGGCGCGCAGCGCCTTCGGGACGTTTCGCATCGCGTCGAAATCGGCCACGCGCTTGGCGTGGATCCAGTCGTGGACCTGGTCGACGCGGAAACGCGGCTGGCCAAGGTCCGCCAGGAGGGATGCCAGCGCCTCCCGGTCGAGGGCGAGAAGGTGCACCCGGTCGCTCATGTGCGCTCCTCGCGGCGGGCGTCCACCAGCCGCCGCAGGCCGCCGTTGCCGGCGAAGGCGACGAAGTCGTCGAGGGTCGGGCAGACGTGGTCGGTGCAGAAGCGGAGCACCCAGTTGAGCGTCATCGGGCTTACCGCCACGATCGGCAGGCCTGCGCGGTGGGCGCTCCAGATCTCGATGGCCGTCCCCATGCTGGCGGAGGGGAGGTAGGCTGTCAGCAGGTCGGCCTCGCCGGCCCGGCGCATGAGGTCGAAGAAGATGCGCTCCGCCTTCGCGTCGTCGAAGGCCAGGCTGTCCGGGTGCTCGGCGATGGGGTCGTAGATGGTCGCGTCCGGAAACGCACCCTCCAGGGCCCGGATCATCGGCACGCGCCAGTCCTGCGGCTCGATCCCGTCCGGGAGCGACCCCTGGATGATGCCGGCGAGGAAGATGGTCATGCGGGGCGGTGCGGGGCTCATGGCGTCTCCGTTGCGCAGGCGTCCGGGTGCGCGGCGCGGGCGGTCCGCGCCGTTGCCGAGAGCATACCACGCGGCGGCGGGTTTGACCAGATCCTGCCCAGAGCCATTCCGTTCTCGCCATTTCGTACTGAACCGGACGGCGCCGGCTCGGCAAACGTTTCCCTCTCCCTCTGGGAGAGGGACAGGGTGAGGGAATTCCCGTCATCCAAGGGCCTTCACCCCGGCCCTCTCCCAGAGGGGGAGGGAGAACGGGATCCTCCCGAGATCCCGCCTGCGGCGGTTGACTTGATCGGACGCCGCGTGTACCCTTCGCCCGCCGGGCGCCGTCCGCCCGGCGGGGTCCGGGCGTTCCCGCTCTGCTTGCCTCCGATCAACGGCCGCGCCATCCGCGGGGACGCCGGGATCTGGTAGAATGCACCTTTCCATCGGCCGATGCCGGCGGCGCCGCGTGCGCCGCGGCCCAGCAACGGGACGCCCATGACCGACGCCATTCGCGTGCGCTTCGCCCCCAGCCCGACGGGGCAGGTCCACATCGGCAACCTCCGGGTCGCCGTCTTCAACTGGCTCTTCGCCCGCCGGCAGGGGGGGCAGTTTCTCCTGCGGATCGAGGACACCGACCGCGAGCGCTCCACCCCCGAGGCCATCGCCACGGTGATGGAAGCGCTCGACTGGCTCGGACTCGATTACGACGGCGCCCCGGTCCACCAGAGCTCGCAGGCCCCGCGCCACGAGCAGGCGGCCGACCGCCTCCTCAATCTCGACCTCGCCTACCGCAACTCCGACGCCCTGCCCGCCATCGTCTTCCGGATCGACAAGGCGCTCTTCGACCCGGGCTTCGTCACCGACCCCGGCCCCGAGGCCGTCCTCGACGTCACGAAGGCGGCGGGCCTGCGGGCCACCCTGCGGAGCCTGGTGGTCATCGACCGGAACGAGAAGACCGGCGAAGAGTACTTCCGCCCCGTGCCGTGGGACGCGATCGAGGCCGGCCTCATGCTGGAACGCGACGACGGCGGCGCCGTCGAGGGCGACCGCCTGCTGCAGGCGGTGCGCGAGAAGTGCGGCGACGACGTCGGCGCCGAGGCGAGCTGCGACGTCCACGAGATCGCCGAGGGCCGCGTCGCGCGCGTCCACTTCCGCCGCCGCACCGTCTTCTACGACGACCTCATCCTCGGCCGGCGCGAAAAGCCGCTGGACAGCCTGCGCGACTTCGTCATCGTCCGCGGCGACGAGAGCCCCGTCTTCCACCTCGCCAACGTGGTCGACGACGTCACGATGGGGGTGACGCACATCCTCCGCGGCAACGACCACATCGAGAACACGTTCCGCCACCTCTTTCTCTTCCGGGCGCTCGGCGCCACGCCCCCGCGGTACGGGCACTTCCCCATGATCGTCAACGAGCGGGGCAAGCCCTACAGCAAGCGCGACGGCGCGGCCTATGTCGGCGAGTTCCGCGAGCGGGGCATCCTGCCCGAGGCGCTCTTCAACTTCCTCGCCCTCTGCGGCTGGTCGCCCGGCGACGACCGGGAGCAGATGACGCGCGACGAGCTGGTCGCCGCCTTCTCTCTCGACCGGGTCAACGACGCACCCGCGCAGTTTGACCTGGAAAAGCTCGAGTGGATGAACGGGCTGTACCTGAAGGAGCTGCCGGCCGACGTGCTCGTGCCGCTGTTGCGCGACGCCATCCGCGACGCCGGCGAAGACCCGGACCGTTACGACGCCGGGGCCTGGGGCGCGCTCGCCGACCTCATGCGCGAGCGCATCCGCACGCCGCGGGAGTTCCCCGAAAAGGCGGGCTTCTTCTTCACCGACGCCGTCGCCATCGACTGGGACCACAAGAAGGTCCGCAAGGTCTTCAAGAAGGACTCCGCCGACGCCGCCCTCGCCGGGACGCGCCAGCGCATCGCCGAGGCGGAGCCGTGGAGCGCCGAGACGCTCGACGCGGCGGTGGAGGCCTTCGCCGAGGCCGAGGGGCTCAAGCTCGGCGACGTGGCCCAGCCGCTGCGGGTCGCCGTCACCGGCGGCGCCGCCAGCCCCGGGATCGGGGAGACGCTCTTCTTTCTCGGGCGGGAGCGCTGTCTCGCCCGCATCGACGCCGCGCGCGCCGCGCTGGCCGAACGCGCGGGCGGCTGATCCATCCGACGGAAAACGGGAACGAATCGACAGACGCCGAACGACAAGGAGAACGGCATGAGCAAGGTCATGGTAGTCGGATCCATCGCGCTCGACACGGTCCGGACGCAGACGGAAGAAAAGAAGGACATTCTCGGCGGCAGCTGCACCTACTTTGCCGTCGCCGCCAGCCATCTCGCCCCGGTCGAGGTGGTCGGCGCCGTGGGGGAGGACTTCCCCGCCAAGCACGTCCGCATGCTCAAGAAGCATGACATCGATCTCGACGGCCTGCAGAAGAAGAAGGGCGAGAAGACCTTCCGCTGGGCCGGCACCTACGCCGCCGACATGAACAACCGCACCACCGACGACCTCCAGTTCGGCGCGCTCGGCACCTTCGACCCGGTCCTGCCGGAGAAATACCGCAAGACGCGCTTCGTCTTCCTCGCCACCGACACGCCCGAGCACCAGCTCAAGGTGCTCGACCAGATGAAGCGCAAGCCCGTCGCCGTCTGCGACACCATCGACCACTACATCCACAACGAGCCCGACGGCCTCAAGGAGGTCCTCGGCCGCGTGCAGGGCGCCATCCTCAACCACGACGAGGTCAACCTCATCACCGGCCACGCCAACACCATCGCCGCCGCGCAGGCGCTCCTCAAGATGGGGCCGAAGTTCGTCATCGCCAAGAAGGGCGAGCACGGCGCCATCCTCGCCTACCGCGATCGCGTCTACGCCGTGCCGGCCTACCCCCTCGCGAAGGTGCAGGACCCCACCGGCGCGGGCGACAGCTTCGCCGGCGGCTTCATGGGCTACCTCGCCAGCCAGGGCAACACCAAGGTCGAGACCCTCGTCCGCGCCATGGCCTACGGCACCGCGACGGCCAGCTTCACCTGCGAGGCCTTCAGCCTCGACAAGCTGCGGAAGATCAAGAAGAAGGACATCCAGAAGCGTGTCCGCGAATTCCGCCGCCTGACCCACATCCCGTAACGCCCCGGGTGCGGGCGCCGCACGCGCGTATCCGCCGGCGCGCCGAATTGCAGTCACGAGCGCGTGAGGTGTGGACACAGCCTCTTGACCGGAGACGGCCATGCCGATGCGGCTCTTCGTCGCCCTCGAACTGGACGAAACCACCCGCGCCGCGCTGGTCGAGGCCATCGCCCGCCTGCGGGAGCACAGTCCGAAGATCAAGTGGGTCCGCCCCGAGCAGTTGCACGTTACCGTCCGCTTCCTGGGCGACGTGGTCGAGGACGAGCTCCGCCCCGTCTGCGCGGCGGTCGACGCGGCGGCGGCGCAGGCGGCGCCGTTCGTGCTGGAGGTGGCCGGCCTCGGCTGCTTCCCGGATCTTCGCCGCCCGCGGGTGCTGTGGGCCGGGGCCGCGGGCGGGGCCGACGCCGCGGCAGAGCTCCACGACGCCCTCGAGGCGGAACTCGCCCCCCTCGGGTTCGATCCCGACCGGCGCGCCTACCGGCCGCACGTCACCCTCGGCCGCATCAAGGCGCCCGGCCACGCCCGGAACCTCGAGCCCCTCCTCCCCGGCGAAGCGTCCACCCGTTTCGGCGCCGTGGACACCGATCACCTCACCGTCTTCCTCAGCGAGCTCAAGCGCGGCGGCGCCCGCTACAGCCCCATCCACCGCGCCCCCCTCGGCGCGGGCTGAGCATTCTGCCGGCATCGGACCTGTGCTGTCGAACGAAGGGCCGCTGTTGCATCAGGTGTCCCGTGACGACGGATCTGCCGGGGGGTGGTCCGGTCCGTCGGCGAGCAGGCGCATGTAGGGCGTGTAGACGTAGATCCGGTCCCGCGGCCGGCCCGTTGTTTCGGTGAGGATGCCCAGCTCCTCGAACGCAGTCACGACGCTTGTGACGGTCGGTTGGCTGAGTTGCGTTGTCCGGGCCGCGGCCGGGATGCCCGAAATCGGATGCTGTTTGAAGTAGGCGTGCACGCGGTAGCCGGAGCCGGCCCGCGGACCGAGCCCGCCAATCTTCTCTTCGTCTTCCGCGAACAGCGACAGGATGGAGCGGGACGTAGCGACGACCTGGTTGGCGGTCTCAGCCACGCCGTCGAGAAAGAACCGTAGCCAGGGCAGCCACGCGCCTTCGGTCCGGACCCGCTGCAGGTGGTCGTAATACGCGTCACGGTGCTGTTTGAAATAGAGGCTCAGGTACAGAAGCGGTGCTTGCAGCGCGCCCTCGGAACAGAGCAGCAGCGTGATCAGCAGACGGCCGAGCCGTCCGTTCCCGTCCAGGAATGGATGGATGGTTTCGAATTGGACATGCGCGAGGGCCGCCTTGATGAGGATGGGCATGCCGGTCCGGCGGTCGTGCAGGAACGACTCCAGCTCCCCCATGCATTCGACGACGAGGTGCGGCGGTGGCGGCACGAAGCTCGCGTTGCCGGGGCGCGAGCCGCCCAGCCAGTTTTGCGACCGGCGGAACGCGCCGGGCTCCTTGTCGCTCCCGCGCCCGCCGGCCAGCAGTTCGCCATGGATCTCCTTGAAGAGCCGCAGGGAGAGGGGAAACCCGTCCTCGCGGAGCCGGGTGAGGCCGTGGTTCATGGCGGCGACGTAGCGGGAAACCTCTTCCACGTCGCCCAGGGGAACCCCGGGTGCTTCATCGCTTTCGTACAAAATCAGGTCGGAAAGCGACGACTGCGTCCCCTCGATCTGGGAGGAGAGGACGGCCTCTTTCCGGACGTAGAAGTAGATGAACAGCGACGGGTCCGGCAAGAGGGTGGCGATGCTGTCCAGGCGGCCGACCGCCAGATCTGCCGCTTCCAGACGCGCAGCATCCTCGACTGCCAGCTCTCCGGGAAACCCGGCCGGCAACGGTTTCGGAACAAAAGCCCTGACCCGCTCCCCGCCCATTCTCGTCTCGATATACCGCCCCGTGGAAGCCATCCCGGCTCCCCCAAAGTACTGTTAATAACGCCGGCCGCCATGAATATATACGACGACAATTTTAATAGTCAAGTGTCCAGGGTGATTCGTTTTTGCGGACGTTTCTTTCCTGTGGCTTTGTCC
>CAZKKD010000239.1:0-6813 GCA_964553265.1 uncultured Planctomycetales bacterium
CACGATGGACGCCACGCCCGCCGGGGTCTCGCAGAACGTCTACCGCGTAATCGCCGAGGTGACCGGCGAGACCGATCCCTATCGCGAACAGAAGGCGGCCTCAAACCGCGAGGCGCTCCAGGTGCTGCCGGAACTCGAAGCGCTGGTGAAGGATGCGGACGATCCGCTCCTGGCGGCCATCCACCTCGCCGCGGTCGGCAACATCATCGACATGGGCATCGGCGCCGGGCACGACTTCGACATCCAGCGGGACGTCCGGCCGATGCTGGAGACGCCGCTGGCGGTCGAGCACGTTGCGGACTTCCGTGCGGACCTGGCCAAGGCCAGGCAGGTGCTCTTCCTCTGCGACAACGCCGGCGAGATCGTCTTCGACCGGGTCTTTATCGAGCAGATCCGCGCCTGCGGGCCATCGGTGACCGCCTCGGTCAAGTCCGGGCCGGTCATCAACGATGCGCTCATGGAGGATGCCGAGACGGCCGGCCTGCCGGCGGTGGCCACCGTCATCGAGACCGGCTCCGACGATATCGGGGTCAACTGGAGCCGCTGCTCGGATCAGTTCCGCGCCGCCTATGACGCCGCGGATGTCGTCGTCAGCAAGGGGCAGGGCAACTTCGAGACCGTCTCCGGACAGCCGGGGAACGTGTATTTTCTGCTCAAGGCGAAGTGCGAGTGCGTGGCCCGCGCGCTGGGCGTCCAGTTCGGCGACATCGTCTTCGAGCACAGTCGGGGCTGAAGCGGCCGCGGACACGACAAGGTCCGGTCGCGTCGAGGGGAAGGCAACAGGAGGAACGGAGATGAAGAAGCTGGTCAAGTGGCTGGTGCTGGCGGTCGTGGTTCTGCTGGTGGCGCTGGCCGTGGTGCTGACGGTGGCGCTTTCGGGCGCCGGGGCGGCGGCGAAGGAGGTGGTGCTCCGCTACGGGCCGGAGGTGACGGGCACCGAGGTGCAGCTCGACGCGGTGGACGTCTCGGCCCTCACCGGCAGCGCCGCGGTGCGGGGGCTCGTCATCGGCAACCCCGAGGGGTACAAGAGCGAGCACGCCTTCAAGCTCGGCGAGGCCGCCGTCGACATCGACGTGGGGAGCATCTTCGGGGAAGTCGTGGTGCTCGAGTCGGTCCTGGTCGACGGGGCGCACGTCATCTGGGAGGGGTCGCTCAAGGGCTCGAACCTGACGAAGATCAAGGAACACGCCGAGGCCTACGCCGGGCCGTCCGAGCCCCCCGAGGAAGAAGCGCCGCCGGCGAAGGTGATCATCCGCCGGCTCGTCTTCCGCAATACGCAGGTCGGTGTGCGGGCCTCGTTTGCGTCGAAGGACACCAACTTCAGCCTGCCGGACGTCGTCCTGGAGGACATCGGCGTGGAGGAGGGCGGCGCCACGCCCGGCGATGTGGGCGTCGAGGTGACGAAGGAACTGGTCAAGCGCATCGCGCTCGCCATCGCCGAAAAGGTGAAGTCCGGCGAACTCGACGGCAAGCTGAAGGACGTCGGCGGCGCCGCCAAGGACGGGGCCGGCAAGGCGGTGGAAGGCCTGAAGAACCTGATCGGTCAATAAAGGCCTGCCCCGATAGGCTCCAAAGCCACTGCGTCCCGGAGCCGCGCCGGCGAGCCGTGAAGGCCGGCCGGCGGGGTCCGGGGGCCGCCGGCGGTCAGGCGGGTTCGGTTACCTGCAGCGAGACGCCGCTGACCATGTCGCGCGTTTCGGCCTTGTACGCCTTCATGTGGGGCGCCTCCAGGTGGCGGCGGAGGTGCTCCAGGCTCTCCCATTGCTCCACGACGGTCACCATGTCCGCCCGCGGGCCCACCTGCGGCGGAAGGCCCGTCTCGACGTCCACGGTCGGTCCGTAGGCCAGGCACCCGTCTTCGGCAAGCACGTTGGGGACGTTGCGCTTGAAGATGGCCAGGAACGCGTCGCGCTGCCCCGGCTTCACCTCGATGTTCGCGATGACATGAATCACGGCACTCTCCTTTCGCTTGCGTGACGCGTCCGTTCCGGCGGACGCGGGGGAAGACGGTTTCGAACGTTCGGACCCGGCCGACCGGTTCCGGAGCGGCGGCCGGCCGCTCAGGCGTCGCCGTCCGGGGGCGGGGTGTCGCCGTCGTCTTCGGCCGGGGCCAGCGCCTCCTGCGGGTTGTCGGCCCGGAAGGAGGCGACCAGGAGCGTCGCCGTCACCGCCAGGCAGCACGCCCCGGCGGCGCGGTAGCCGCCGGTCCAGTCCAGCGAGAGGCTGAAGAGGTACGGCCCCAGCGCGCTCGCCACCACCAGCATCGACATCGCCATGCCGCTGATCGCGCCCAGGTGGGTCCGGCCGTAGCACTTCGGCCAGGTGACCCCCGCCAGGACGCCGAAGAGCCCGCCCGCCGCGCCGTTGCCCGCGATGAGCAGCCACACCGGCGCGCCCGGACGCAGCAGCATGACGCTCGTCATCATCGCGGCCAGCGCGACATTGGTGAAGATGAGGAGATACTTCAGCCGCACCCGGTCGCTCAGAACCCCGGCGGCCAGGTTGATGACGACGGCGAGGACCGAGCTCGGCACGAAGATCCAGTACGCCTCGTCGCGCGTCATGCCGCTCTCGCCGAAGATGCTGGCGATGTGAAAGGTCAGCGCCGTGATGAAGAGGCTGAACATGGACAGCGACAGCGCAAAGATCCAGAACGTGGCGGTCCGGCGCGCTTCCGGCAGCGTGAAGTCGCGGTGGACGCGGAAGATGGGGTTCTCCTTCGGCGGGGCGAGGCCCGCGTCGACCGGAAGCCCGCAGGCCTCCGGCGTGTCCCGGAAGGTGGCCCACGCGAAGAGGGCGAAGCCGCCCCCGATGGCGACGGCGAGGATCTGCCAGGCGCGGCGCCAGTCGGTGGCCTGGATCAGGTCGTTGAAGAGCGTCGGGGTGAGGGAGAACCCGAGGCTGATGAAGACGCTGCTGATCCCGTTGGCCAGGCCGCGGCGGCTGTCGAACCACTTCATGATCATGTTGCGGCTGACCAGCGTCAGCGCCCCCTGCCCGAGAAAGCGGAGCAGGAAGAAGCCGATTGCCATCACCAGCGTTGCCGCCCAGGCCGGCGAGAGCACGCCCGCCAGGCGCGCTCCCAGCCAGGCGCTCGCCGCTTCGCACTGGCTGAGCAGCAGGAGCACCAGCCCCAGGCCCGCCGCGGCGAGCGGCGCGGTGACGCGCGCGCCGAAGCGGTCGTAGAAGCGGCCGACGTGGGTGAGGATCAGTCCGCTGGTGAGGGTGCCGAAGAGATAGGCCGCCGAAAGGTCGACCCGTTCCAGCGGCAAGGCCGCGATCAGCGGTTCGGTAAACGCGGAGACGCCGATGGTTTGGCCGGGGGCGCTGGCCAGTACGCCAAGCGTCCCCAGACCGACGACCGCCAGCCCGTAGGGAACGGGGAACCGTTTCGGGGCGAAGGGCGTGTCCGCCCAACGGCGGCCGATGGGGGTGAGCAAGGGGTGTCTCCTCCGTCGGCGGGGGCAATCCCCCGCGCGGGGCGGTCCATTCCGCGTCTCCCGGCCGGACGCGCCAAAGGCTGAGGCGCCGGACCGGGAGGGTCAGGGAAACGAGGGGGCGTTACTGGCCGTTTTCGCCGAAACCGGACTCGACTAGCGTCACCAGCGCCTCGAGCGCCTTGTCGGCGTCCTCGCCGGTGGTGCGGATGGTGAGCGTCGCGCCGTTCTCGGCCCCGAGCATCATGATGCCCATGATGCTCTTGCCGTTCACCTCCTGCCCGTCGCGAACCACCAGCACGTCGGAGACGAAGCGGTTGCTCGTCTCGACGAACAGGGTCGCCGGCCGTGCGTGGAGGCCGTAGGCATTGTTGAGGGTCACGGTCTGTTCGGGCATTCGCTCCGTTCCTATCGCGCGTGCAATTGCTGAAAAATCTCCAGCACCGCGGCGGCCGCCTTTTCGGGGTCGTGCCGGGCGGGGTTGTCCAGGTCGATCACGTCCCGCAGAAACACCCGCACCGGGAGCTTGGTCAGCGCGCGCCGATCGTACTCGGTCAGGTGGACGTTGCGGGCGGCCATCTCCTCCAGTTTCTTCTTGCTCGGGCGGTAGCTGTTGACCAGCAACGCGTCCACCCCCACGCTCGGGGCATGCCGTCCGAGTGCCTCCAGGTACTGCTCCACCCCGAAGCCGTCGGTCTCGCCCGGCTGGCTCATGGTGTTGACCAGCAGGATCTTCCGGGCCCGCGAGCGCGCCAGCGCCCGGGCAATGTCCTCCTCCAGAAGCGGCGGCAGCACGCTCGTGTAGAGGCTGCCCGGGCCGAGGACCACCACGTCGGCCGCGTCGATCGCCTGCAATACGTCCGGAGGGGCGCTGCCGGACGTGGGCTTCAGTTCCAGGTGCTCGATCGGTTTGCCGCACTGGGCGATGACGCGCTGCCCGGTGCTCTTGGTGCCGTCGGCGTGCGTGGCGACCAGCGACACCCGGTCCAGCGTCGCCGGCAGCACCCGTCCGCGCACCGACAGGATCCGGTTGGACTCCAGGATCGCCTGCCCGAAGTCGGCGCGGATCTGCGACAGCACGAAAATGAACAGGTTGCCGAACGAGTGCCCGGCGAAGTCCCCTTCCTCGAACCGGTACTGCATCAGTTCGCGCATGACCGGCCCCGCATCCGCCAGCGCGACGAGGCAGTTGCGGACGTCGCCCGGCGGGAGGATATCGAAGTCCTTCCGCAGGCGCCCCGAACTGCCGCCGTCGTCCGCCATGCTGACGACCGCGGTGATGTCGGCCGGATGGTGCTTGAGCCCGCTCAACAGCATCGAGAGGCCGTGCCCCCCCCCGATGCAGACGACGCGCGGGCCCATCTCGCGGCGCACCTGGTCGTAGGCGAGTTCCGCGATGCCCCGCTTCTCGCCCTTGCGCAGCAGCTTCTCCGTCGTGCGTACGAGACGGTAAATGCCCGTAAAGATGGCGATGCCGCCGCTGCTGATCAGGATGCCGCCGATGGTGTAGAAGTTGAAGAGGCTCGTCGACGTCTCACCCGGCAGCGTCGGCCCCCGGAAGAGGGCCAGACCCAGCCAGATCGCCCCCAGGACCAGGAGTACGGCCCCGAGGCACGTCACCAGCACCCATCGTTTCAGCCGCAGCCCGGGCAGCAACCAGCGCCAGCGTCCCATTCCCTCCCCGTTTCCCTCCTGTCTGCCGCGACGGCGCCCCGCACACCCGGCCGCCGCGGGTGCGGGTCAGACCAGTGCCTTGTCGTCCGCTTCGGCCAGGAGTTCGACGATCTCCGCGGTGTCGCGCGCGTTGCGCAGGAACCGCCGGAAGTTGTCGTCACGGATGTGCTTGCTGATGTAGGCCAGGCATTCCAGGTGCTCGGACGCCGAGTCGTGGTTCGACAGCAGCAGGAAAAACAGGTGCACCGGTTCCCCGTCCAGCGCGTCGTAGGGGATGCCTTCGCGGCTGCGACCGAGCGCGCCCACAATCTTCTTGATGGAGGGGTGCTTGGCATGCGGGATGGCCACCGCCTGCCCGATGCCGGTACTGCCCAGCTTCTCCCGGTTGCGCAGCGCCGAGAGGATCCCCTTGCGCGTTTCCTCGCGGAGTTGGCCCGCCTGGATCAGGGTGTCGACCAGTTCGGCCAGGACTTCGTTCTTGTCCGTGGATTCGAGGTCGTCCACCACGGCGGCGGGGTCGATGAAGTCTCGAAATCGGATCAACGCGGTCTCTCCTCTGGACGCTCCGGGCGGCCGTTCGCGGCCGGCGCGGAGGCCGGATTCCGTCGGTTCAGTCTTCGGTGGCTTCGTCCGGGGCGCCGACGCCGGGGGCCGGAACGGGGGCGCCACCGTTGCGCTGGCCGTGGCGCCGGTCGGTCAGCTTCTCCTTCTGCCGGCGCACCTGGCGCATGGCCTTGTCGGCCGCGACATCGACGGCGGCGTACATGCTCTCGTGCGTGACGTCGATGACCACGTGCGGCGCATTCTGCAGGTGGACGATCCACTCGCAATGGAAGGTGCGATCGTCGCCCTTCATGACGATCTCCACCTCGTTGATCGCGTCATAGATGCGCTGCAGCTTCTCGGCCTTCTCGGTCGCGTACTCGCGGATGGCGTCGCTGACATCGAAGTGGCGACCCGTGATGTGCACCTGCACGTTGGATCTCCTTCACGCGCCGTCCCGACTGCCGCGGACGATCCGCCGCCCCAGCCGGGACGGGTCGACGGATCGGGATCGAACGACGCGGCCTCCAGTGGTCGGCGTCGTCCTGGCCATTCCTTTCGCGTGGGCCTGGTGCAGAGGGGTATTCAGGATACGACCTCGATGTTGATCATCTTTTCGAAGCCGACCAGTTCGAAGAGCCACCGCAGGTTTTCGGAAATGCGGATGGTCAGTCGCTTGTCGATCTGCGCGGTGTCGGCCAGAAGGCGTCCGATCGTCCCCATGTAGGCGCTGAAGACGAACGAAACATTCGAGAGATCGAGGACGATCTCCTCATAATCGGTCTTGGCAAGCTCCTCGCACTTTTCGCGGAATTCGTTGTGATTTTCCCAGTACAGATCCACGTTGGCGACGAGAGAGTTGTCACGCACCTCGAAGCTGTCCATGCTTCGCGTCCTGGTCATGGCCGGCGTCCTGTGTAAGTGTTCCAATCAACTGCAAGATATCCAACCGCAGGGGCCTTGTCAAGCTGTTGGGCATGGTTTGCGGGCGGGCGGCAAGACTTTCCCGTGCGGCGCCGGCGGAGATCGCAGGCCCGGCCGGGAAGGTCAGGGCCCGGCCATGCGCAGGAAACGCCCGTTCCGCAGGGTCACCTGGGTGCCGGCCGCGGCTCCATAGATGACGAAACCGAGGGCGCGGATGGCGTCGGGGCGGCTCACC
>CAZKKD010000240.1:0-6797 GCA_964553265.1 uncultured Planctomycetales bacterium
GTGGGGGCCGGAAAAGCGCGTGACAGGCCGGTGGGGTCCGTGTAGGGCGGGGCGCCGAACGCAACGCCAAGGTAGCTCGGGTGGTAGAGCACCGCCCGGAAAAGGCGGGTGTCGTCAGTTCAACTCTGACCCTTGGAACCACAAAACGAGCGCCCCCGTCGACTGCGGCGGGGGCGTTTTTGTTGTGTCCGCGGCCGCCAGGGTCGCCGGCTGGCGGGTCCGCTCCGGGGCTTCTCCGGCCGGCGGAGGGGCGGGGCCGGGGGGGCGTTCAGCCTTCCAGCCGTTCGATGATCGCTTCATAACGCTCGTGGATCATCTTGCGGTCGAAGTCCTGGAACGCCTGGATCATCTCTGCGTCTTCCGCGTCGGAGATGTATTCGCGCGACGCGGGAAAGAAGGTCTTGTCCTCCTTCTCGATGTGTTTCGGGTAGAAGTCGACGAGCGCCTTGAGGTGGTCCGCCACATGGACAAGCGCTCCGTCCTCACCGTTGCGGTAACGATCATTCGCCTCGACGAGCGCCTTGGTGGTCATGCGGCCGAATGCGTGCTCGTCGATGAGTTCGCGCATGAGGCGATCGTCCTCGTCGGAGAGCGAGCGGCCTTCCAGGTCGCGGAAGAGAATGTCCTCTTCCTTGCCGTGGTGCGTCCGGTCGGCATAGACGCGGATGAAGTCGACCGCGGTGTCCACGAAGGCCGGATCGATCCGCTCCCCGGCCCCGATCCGCTCCAGTGCGTCACGGATCTGCGCAATCATCCGCTCGATGAGCCGGTGCTCAATCATCAGCATGCCGCGTGCCTGCATGTCGGTCTCCTTCTGTCGTTGCGCGCAGGCGCATGCGGTCGGCCCATGCCGCCGGCCGACATCCGCCCCGGGACAAACAGCGTTTGGATGGAGGGTTGCAACCCGTGTTCCCGCCGCAGGCCGGTGAGGCGCCGCAGCCGGAATCGGGCGGCCTGGCCGTGGAGCGGGCGGTTCAGACGCGTCCGCGGCCGGCTTCGCGCTGGCGGAAGGTGGAGGGCGGCACGCCCATCGCGTCGCGGAACTGCGACGAAAAGGCGTACGGGTTCGGGTAGCCGAGTCGGTGGGCCACCTCCTTGACGGAAAGCTCACCCGACGCGAGGAGGCTGCACGCGGCTTCGATCCGGCAGCGGATGCGGTAGGCGCCGGGGCCGATCCCCAGGCGGCGGCGGAAGAGCTTGCGGAGCTTCTCGTAGCCGATGCCGAGCTCCCCGGCCACCGCGGGCAGGTGGAGCCGGGCGTCCGGGTCCTCCCGCAGGCGCTGGCAGGCCGCGGCGAGGACGCGCCCGTCGGCGTCGGCGCCCGGGTCGCGCGCGGCGGCGCGCCGGAGATCCACCACCAGCCCCGCCATGCGCAGGAGAAGGGCCGGGAGGTCGGCCTCGGGCGCGGCGTGGAGCTCGTTCTGCAGGCGCTCGAAGCGGCGCACCAGCGCCGGGCGCAGCTCGACCCGCCAGACCGGGTCGGCCGGGTCGGCCACCCCGTAACCCTCCAGCACCCCGAAGGCAACCGTCCCGAACGCGACCCAGCACTCGGCCCAGCGGCTCTCCGGCTCGATCAGGAGGCTGTGTCCCCGTGCCGGGAAGCGCTGGAAGACGTCGCCGGGGCCGAGCGTCCATGTGCGCCCGGTCGGTTCGTCGCGGTAGGCGCCCCGTCCGCGCAGGACGAGGACGA
This sequence comes from uncultured Planctomycetales bacterium, assembly GCA_964553265.1. GTDB lineage: Bacteria > Planctomycetota > SZUA-567 > SZUA-567 > JAFGNG01 > CAZKKD01. Next base: position 1,691 of record CAZKKD010000240.1, read on the forward strand.
GCGAGTAGTGGTTGTCCTCGTTGTGCACGCGGTCGACGCGGACCCCTTCCTTGCGGAGGAAGCCGACGCCGAGCAGCCGCGCGACGTCCGCGGCGCCGTGATGACGGTAGGCGGAGCCGTGGCGGTACAGCTCCGGCGGCAGCGGTGGAGGTGCGTTCATCGAGAAGCATCCCAAAAAACGTATGGCTTTCCCACTTCCGGCATTTGCAAACCGCATCATCACCGTACAGTCCATGGGCGTCAATCCCAATTCCGGTAGCGGTGGGGCGGGGTCGTTCCCGCCACCGCCCGGAAGCACAAGCAGGCGGACGGAAGGAGCACCCCATGGGCGGCACGCGGAACGAATGGGAAAACCCGGAAATGATCGGCCGGAACAAGCTGCCGGCGCACAGCGCGCTGGCGAGCTATCCCGACGAGCGGACGGCGCTGGCGGGCGATCCGGCGAAGTCGCCCCACCGCAGGAGCCTGGCGGGGGCGTGGCGCTTTCACTGGGCGCCGTCGCCGGACAAGGCGCCGAAGACCTTCTTCAAGCCCTCCTTCAACGACCGGAAGTGGGACACGCTGCCGGTGCCGTCGAACTGGCAGTGCCACGGCTACGGCCAGCCGCACTACACCAACGTCCGGATGCCGTGGCCATCGAACCCGCCCTTCGTGCCGAACGAAACGAACGACACCGGCTCGTACCGCACCCCCTTCACCGTGCCGAAGGCATGGGCGAAGCGGGACGTCTTTCTCCTCTTCGAGGGGGTGGACAGCGCCTTCACGCTCTGGGTGAACGGGCAGGAGGTGGGCTACAGCCAGGGGAGCCGCCTGCCGGCGGAGTTCGACATCACCCCCTACGTCAAGCCGGGCGAGAACCTGCTGGCGGTGCGGGTGCTGCGCTGGTCGGACGGGAGCTACCTGGAGGACCAGGACATGTGGTGGCTCTCCGGCATCTTCCGCGACGTGGTGCTGACGAGCAAGCCGAAGACCGCCATCGAGGACTTCACCGTCCGCACGACGCTGGACGGAAGCTACCGCGACGCGACGCTGGACCTGGAGGTGCTGGTCCGCGGCCTGCCGGAGGCGGACTGCCGGGCGGGGACGCACACCGTCGCGGCGAAGCTGTACGACCCGGCCGGGAAGCTGGTCTTCGACGAGCCGCTCACCGCGACCGTGGGGTGGGACCACGAGAAGCGCCGGCCCCTGGCGCGCCTGGGCGCCTCGGTGGCGAACCCCGCGAAGTGGTCGGACGAGAGCCCGGCGCTCTACACCCTTCTCGTCACGCTCCAGGACGCGAAGGGCGGGCGCATCGAGGTGGAGCGCACGCGCGTCGGGTTCCGGCAGGTGGAGATCCGCGACGGGCAGTTCCTCCTCAACGGCAAGGCGGTCCTCTTCAAGGGGGTCAACCGGCACGAGTTCGACCCCGACACCGGCCGCGCGCTCGACCGCGAGGGGATGCTGGCCGACATCCGGCTCCTGAAGCAGCACAACCTCAACGCCGTCCGCACCGCGCACTACAACAACGACCCGCGCTGGCTGGAGCTCTGCGACGAGTACGGGATCCTGCTCTACGACGAGTGCGACCTGGAGAGCCACGACGTCTGGGGGCAGCTCAGCAACGATCCAATCTGGATGAACGCCTTCGTCGACCGCGCCATGCGCATGGTGCAGCGCGACAAGAACCATCCGAGCGTGGTGGTCTGGTCGCTCGGCAACGAGTCCGGCTGGGGCCCGAACCACGCGGCGATGGCCGGCTGGATCCACGAGGCCGACCCCACGCGCCCGGTCCACTACCACCCCGCCGGGACCAACCGCGCCGTCGACGTCATCGGGCCGATGTACCCGAGCGTCGACGCGCTCATCGCGCAGGGGCAGTGGGACCCGACGAAGCCCAACAACTACTTCCCCATCACCGACCCCACCCCGCGCCCGGTGGTCATGTGCGAGTACGCCCACGCGATGGGCAACAGCAACGGGAACCTGAAGGAGTACTGGGACGCGATCGAGACGCACCAGCACCTGCAGGGCGGCTTCATCTGGGACTGGGTCGACCAGGGCCTGCGCAAGACCGCGCCGAACGGGCGGGAGTACTGGTCCTACGGCGGCGACTGGGGCGACGAGCCGAACGACGGCCCGTTTTGCATCAACGGCATGATCTGGCCCGACCGGAGCGTCCACCCCGGGCTGCTGGAGTACAAGCGTGTGCTGCAGCCGGTGGCGGTCGAGGCGCTCGACCTCGCGGCCGGGACGCTGCGCATCCGCAACAAGCGCGCCTTCGCCGATCTCGGCGACCTCGCCATCGCCTGGACCGTCACCGAGGACGGCGAGGCGGTCAAGGAGGGGACGCTGAAGCCCGTACCGGCGCCGGCCGGCGGGCGCCGGGAGATCACGGTGCCGATCGGGAAGCTCCGTGCGCCCGCCGCGGGCGCGGAGCGGCACCTGACGCTCCGGTTCCGCCTGGCCGCGGACGCGGCCTGGGCCCCGGCGGGGCACGAGGTCGCCTGCGTGCAGTGGGCGCTCCCGACGCCGGCGGCCGGGCCCGCGCGGGCGAAGCGGTCGTCCGGTGGCGGCCTCGCCGCGGTGGCCGACCGCGACGCGATCCGGGTGGAGGGGGCCGGCTTCGCGCTCACCGTCGACCCGTCGGAGGGCCGCCTGGACGAGTGGGAGCAGGCCGGGCAGGCGCTCCTGGAGAAGGGGCCGCGCGTCCACCTCTGGCGCGCGCCGACGGACAACGACCGGGGCGAGGCCGGCTGGAAGCTCGACAGCGCCTGGGCCGCCTCGGGGGTCGACCGGCTGCGCTCCACGGTGCTCGACTGCACGGTCCTCGCCGACGGCCCCGACGAGGTGCGCATCGCCTGCCGGAGCCGCCTGCAGGCCGACCGGTGCGATCCGTGGTGGGACTGCACGCAGACCTACCGCATCGGCCCCGACGGCGCGGTGCGGATCGGAACCGAACTGGTCCCCCACGGCGACTGGCCGCGCTTGGGGCGGGTGGGGCTGGTGCTGGACGCGCCGGAGCGGCTGGAGAGTTTCGCCTGGTTCGGCCGCGGTCCGCACGAGAACTACGTCGACCGGCACGAGAGCGCGCCGGTGGGCCGCTACAGCGCCCCGGTCGCGGAGCTCTACGTCCCCTACATCGTGCCGCAGGAACACGGCAACCACACCGACGTCCGCTGGGCCGCGATTACCGACCGCGCCGGGGCGGGGCTGCTGGCGGTGGGCGAGCCGATGCTGAACGCGGGGGCGTCGATCTATGACGACGAAACGCTGGCGGCCTGCACGCATACCTGGCAGCTGGAGCCCTGCGGCCGGACGGTGCTCCACCTCGACCACGCGCAGTCGGGCCTCGGCAACGGCTCGTGCGGGCCGGGGATGCTGGAGACGTACAAGCTGCGGGCGCAGACCTTCCGCTGGTCGCTTACGCTGCGGGGGCTGGCGCGCGGCGAGGCGCCGGCGGCGGTGGCGCGAAGCGTAAGAGCCGCAATGTGAAGCGTTTCGGTTCGAAATCGTGCCCTTGCTTTCGCCCGCGGCCGGGTCGCTTCCGGCCGCGGGCGTCTGCTATCAGGCGCCCGGCCCGGATCGCGCTCCTTTTTCCCTTGTCAAGCCCGCGCGGACCTGCTTGACTAGGCGTTCCGGCTTGTCGCGCCGCCCGACCGGGTTGGGCGTGACGAACCGGTTCCGAAGGTCCGAAGAAGCGTTTCTGCATCGTACGGTTCTGGGTTTGCCACTGGAAAAGGAGCACGCGACATGGGTCGGAAGATGGTAACCATCGACGGCAACACCGCGGCGGCGCACACCGCCCACGCCGTCAACGAGGTCTGCGCGATTTACCCCATCACCCCCTCGTCGCCCATGGGCGAGATCGCCGACGAGAAGTCCGCCCGGGGTGAGAAGAACATCTTCGGCACCATCCCCCTGATCAGCGAGCTCCAGAGCGAGGGCGGGGCGTCGGGGTCGGTTCACGGTGCGCTGCAGACCGGGGCGCTGACGACCACCTTCACGGCGTCGCAGGGCCTCTTGCTGATGATCCCGAACATGTACAAGATCGCGGGCGAGCTGACGAGCTCGGTCTTCCACGTCTCGGCCCGCTCGGTCGCCTGCCAGGCGCTCAGCATCTTCGGCGACCACAGCGACGTGATGGCGGTCCGGCAGACCGGCTTCGCCCTCGTCGCGGCCAACAACCCGCAGGAGGTGATGGACCTGGCGCTCGTCAGCCAGGCGGCGACGCTGGAGTCGCGCGTGCCGTTCCTCAACTTCTTCGACGGCTTCCGCACCTCGCACGAGGTGTCGAAGGTCGAAGAGCTCGACTATGCGATCATGAAGCAGCTCATCGACGGCGAGCTCGTCCGCGCCCATCGCGGCCGGGGCCTCTCGCCCGACCATCCCGTCCTCCGCGGCACGGCGCAGAACCCGGACGTCTTCTTCCAGGGCCGCGAGACGGTGAACAAGTACTACGACGCCTGCCCGGGCATCATGCAGAAGGCGATGGACCGTTTCGCCGAGCTCACCGGCCGGCAGTACCGTCTCTTCGACTACGTCGGCGCCGACGATGCCGAGGATGTCATCGTGGTCATGGGCTCGGGCGCGGACGTGACGCACGAGGCGGTGACGTACCTCACCGGCCAGGGCCAGAAGGTCGGCGTCCTCAAGGTCCGGCTCTACCGCCCGTGGGACACCCGGGCCTTCATCGACGCGCTGCCGAAGACCACCAAGCGCCTCGCCGTCCTCGACCGCACCAAGGAACCGGGCGCGACCGGCGAGCCGATGTACCTCGACGTCCGCACCGCCGTCGGCGAGGCGATGGCCGAGGGGTTCGGCCCCTTCAAGGGCGAGTACCCGGTCATCCTCGGCGGGCGCTACGGCCTGTCCAGCAAGGAATTCACCCCGGCGATGGTGAAGGCCGTCTACGAGAACCTCCGCGCCGGCAAGCCGAAGAACCACTTCACCGTCGGCATCGACGACGACGTGACCCACACCAGCCTCGACTTCGACGCCGGGTGGTCCATCGAACCGGACGAGGTGACCCGCTGCATGTTCTACGGCCTCGGTTCGGACGGCACGGTCGGAGCGAACAAGAACTCCATCAAGATCATCGGAGAGGCGACCGACAACTACGCGCAGGGCT
>CAZKKD010000241.1:0-6788 GCA_964553265.1 uncultured Planctomycetales bacterium
AGACGCAGGCCATTCTCGACATGCCGCTTCGGCGCCTCACCGGGCTCGAACGCGAGGCGCTCCAGAGCGAGTTCGACGAGCTCCAGAAGAAGATCGCCCAGTACCGCGCCATCCTGGCCGACGCCGCGCTCGTCTACGACATCATCCGCGAAGACGCCTACGAGATGATGGACCGCTACGGCGACGACCGCCGCACCGAGAGCGTCGCCGCCGCCGCGGACATCACCGTCAACGACCTCATCGCCGAGGAGGAGATGGCGGTCACCATCAGCCACGCCGGCTACGTCAAGCGCATGCCGGTGGACACCTACCGCAAGCAGGGCCGCGGTGGCAAGGGCGTCAGCGGCATGAAGACGAAGAACGACGACTTCACCGAGTACTTCTTCATCGCCAGCACCCACGACTACATCCTCTTCTTCACCGACAAGGGGCAGGTCTACTGGCTCAAGGTCTACGACATCCCCCAGATGGGCCGCGCCGCCAAGGGGCGCGCCCTGGTCAACGTCCTGGAGATCGGCAAGGGCGAGACCATCACCAGCATGATCCCGGTCCGGGAGTTCGACGACGACCGCTTCCTCGTCATGGCCACCGCGCAGGGCGTTATCAAGAAGACCGCCCTCTCCGCGTTCGGTCGGCCGATGAAGGGCGGCATCCGGGCCATCAACCTCGACGAGAACGAGCGCCTCATCGGCGTGGTCCTCACCAACGGGGATCAGAAACTCATGCTCGCCACGCGCAAGGGGCAGGCCTGCTACTTCGACGAGACCGACGTCCGCCCCATGGGCCGGCCCGCGCATGGCGTGAACGGCATCAAGCTGCAGGACGAGGACGAGGTGGTCTCGCTCCTCACCGAGTCCCCGCAGACCAGCGTCCTCACCGTCGCGGAGAAGGGCCTCGGCAAGCGCACGCCGTTCGCCGAGTACCGCCTCACCAAGCGCGGGGCGAAGGGCGTGGTGAACATGAAGCTGACCGGGCGGACCGGCGACGTGGTCGCGGTCATGAGCGTCACCGACGAGGACGACGTCATGCTCATGACCCAGCGCGGCATGGTGGTCCGCACCGCGGTCGAGGGCATCCGCGTCATCGGGCGCGCCACCCAGGGCGTGAAGGTCATCAGCCTCGGCGAGGAAGATCGCGTCCGCGCGGTCGCCCGCGTCATGAGCTCCCGCGAGGAAGAACCCGGCAAGGACGACGGCGGCGTTCTCGACGGGGATGAGGACCTCCCCGAGGAGGCGGAAGCCGATACGGCGGCGGACGACGAAGAAGACGGCGGCGACGAGGAGAGCTGACGCACTCCGCCCGCCGACCACCATCGTGTACACCCAACACGCCCCCGCCGCTTTGACGGGGGCGTGTTCTTGGGTGTGGGGCCTGGAGAGATCGGATCGGGTTTGCGATGCGGTGTGCGGGTCAGCGGACAATCATGCTGTCGGTCGGGCAGTAATCGTCGGTCAGGATCGGATCGTCCTTTCCGTAGGGCGGATCCGGCACGAGGTGGAGGATGTATTCCGCCAGCGTCTCGCGCTGGATAAGCCGTTCCTTGCGTTCGCGGTGGCGGGTTTCCAGTTGGGTGCGCGACAGGCGTTCGGCGCTGCGGTTGGCGACCAGCATGATGTTCGACGCCCCTTCCCGGAACCGGCGCGGAAAGCCGTACACCTGCGGGAAGACGCTGTCCAGCGTCCGGTAGATCGACCGGAACAGCCGCCCGTCCCGTCCATCCACGCCGCTGATGACGTTCGCCACCACCACCCCGTCCGGCGCCAGGATGCGCTCCACCGCCTGGAAAAACTCCCGCGTCACCAGGTGAAACGGCACCCGCCCGCCGGACGAGTAGGCGTCGAGGATGATGTAGTCGTAGTGCCTGTCGGGCCGGCCGTGGACGAACAGCCGCCCGTCGCGCACATGAGCCTGGATCACCTCGGCAGCGCCGTCCTTCTGGAATCGGAAGTACTTGCGCGCGAGCTCGAAGACAACCGGGTCGATGTCCACTACGTCAATCTGCTCGATGCCGGGATAGTCCTGGTAAAAGACGGTCGCCCCCACCCCGCCGCCGCAGCCGAGCACCAGCATCCGCTTCGGCGCCGCGTCGCGGTAGACCATCCCGAGGTGCAGCATGTCGGTGTAGCCGCAGGCGGTCACCACCTGCGTGTCGCGGCCGGGGCCTTCCAGCTCCATGCCGCTCTGCGCCTGCTGGTTGAACAGGAGAAAGCGGGATCGCAGGCCGTAATGCTCCGGGTCGTTCACCCAGCTTGTCCCCTCGGCGACGCGGATGGTGTGGTACGCCGATTCGGTCGCCAGCAGCACGTCGGTGAAACGCGGATCCTCCATCCCCACCGCCAGGCGTGCGCCCGCGTACGCCGGGTAGGACAGCAGGAGCGCCGCCACCGCCGCCGCCACCTGGGCGCGGCGCTGGCCCGGCATGCAGAGGAGCCCCGTCACCAGCAGCGTCGCCGCCAGCGCAAGGATGACGTTGTGCGTCCCCATGTACTCCACCAGCACGAAGCTGGTGAGGAACGTGCCGGTAATGCTCCCGAAGGTGCTGAGCGCGTAGAGCCGTCCCGAAACGCGGCCGATGTCCCCCAGCCGCCGCGCCGCCAGGCGCACCGCGAACGGGGAGACCATCCCCAGCGCCACGCTCGGGATGAAGTAGAGCGCGATGCTGCTGAGGAACGCCTGCCAGCGCGGATCCATGCCGTCGAACGCGCCCAGCCACTCGCAGAACGGGCGGCTCAGCCCCGGCACGATGGCGGTGAAGACGGCGGCGAAGAGGATCACCCCCCCCAGTACCGGAAAGCGAGGATAGCGGTCCGCCACAATTCCGCCGACAAAGTACCCCAGTGACAGCGCGCCGAGAAAGATGCCGATGATCGCGCCCCAGACGTAGATGGTGCTGCCGAAGTAGACGTTGAGGACGCGCACGCCCGCCATCTCCAGCGACATCAGCACCGCGCCGCAGATGAAGACGACAAACTTCAGCCGCAGCAGCGTCTCGTCGCCGGCAGCCGCTGCGGCCGCGTCGGTCGGTTCGTGACTCATGATCGCTTTCTCCTTACGTAGAAGCGGATCCCGCAGGCCGCCTCGCCCGCGAGGGCGCGGGGGATCCACTGGGGCGGGCTGCCGTTGTCCCTTGTTTCGCCTGCGTTCTGCTGTTGTGCAGTTGCCTGCCGGGTGGCATGGATTGCTTGCAATCCATGCGCCGAAGGCGATCCAGGTCCGTCGGTGCGCTCCTCCTCACCTTCCATACCTTCCATTGCTGCGCAACACGGATTGCGAGCAATCCGTGCCACCCGCGTTTCCGTCCTGCTCTTCGTGGTGAGAGCGTAGGCCGGACGAAGTCCGGCGATGCAGCTCGAACAGACTGCCGGGCTTCGTTCGACCTACCCTTACCTTCATACTCCTTGCTCCACAACTCTGCTCTTCATCCCGCGTTCATCCGCGGACATCTGCCGCGTTCTCTTCGTGTCCTTCGTGCTCTTCGTGGTGCATCTGGAAGATGACGTTCTCGTGTCAGGCTTCCAGTTCTTCCAGCATCGGGTGCAGAAGCTCCAGCGGCAATCCCACCACGTTGCTGTGGCTGCCGCCGAGGACGTGGCAGAAGCGTCCGGCCTCCCCCTGGATGCCGTACGCGCCGGCCTTGTCGTCGGCCTCGCCGGTAGCCAGGTAGCGTTCAATCTCTTCGTCCGAGAGCGGGGCCATCTGGACCTCGGTCCGGGCAAAGGCGGCCAGGCGCCGGCCGCTGGCCCGGTCCCAGATGGCGACGCCGGTCACGACATCGTGCACATCGCCGGCGAGGCGTTGCAGCATCTCCCGGGCGTGGGCCCGGTCGCGGGGCTTGCCCAGGATCTCGCCGTCGTGGGCGACCAGGGTGTCGGCGGCGATGACAATCTCCCCGTCCTGCAACCGGCGGCCGACCGCCTCGGCCTTGCGCTGGGCGAGGCCGACGGCCGCTTCGGACGGGGTGCTGCGCGGGGGGAGGTGCTCGTCCACGTCCGGGGCCAGCACGCCGAACGGCAGCCCCAGCCGCTGGAGCCATGCACGCCGGCGCGGGCTGCCGCTGGCGAGGATGATGCGCCGGCGCTCCAGGCCCACCCGCCGGACCACCATCGTCCCGCCCATCCGGTCGCCCACGCGCTGGTTGGTCCGGCTGAAGAGCATGCTCACCAGCGCGGGGAAAAACGGAATCGGGAATCCCCCGATGGGCAGCGCCACACTGTCGACGGGCCGGAGAACGTTGCGCGCCAGGATGCGCCACCCCTCCGGACGGCCGCCCTCCTGCCGCCGGACGCAGAGCCCGAGCAGCCGCTTGCCGACCGTCTGGCCGGTCACCGTCTCCGCCAGCGTCGCATAGAGAACGAAGACGATCTGAAAGCAGACCATGCCGGGGAGGAACCGGTCGAGCGACACCAGGTCCTCCTGCAACGCTTCCCAGCCCGCGCCCTCCACCACCAGGAAGACCAGGAACGCCGGGAGGATCAGGATCGTGTCGACGAGAAATGCCAGCGCCCGTTCCATCGGCGTCGCCACGCCGCCGACCCCCACCGCGGCCCCGTGCACGGCGGCGGCCTCTTCGGCGGGCGAACGTCCGGCCTCCGGCTGTCCGGAAGCCGGCTGCGGTGCGGTCGGCGGCGGCGCACTGCCGGGGGCCGGTTGCCGGAAGCGCCGGCGGAGGAGCACGGCATGGAACACCGCGAGACCCAGAAAAAGCATCGTCGTCGTGGCGACCCACAGCCATCCGCCCACCGCCGCGCTGGGAGGCAACCCGGCCAGGCGCACGGCAGCCGAGGCGGTGCCGTCGGGATCGAACCGGATGCGGCGCACGCTCTCCCCGTCGGCAATCACCGCCAGCCACCCGTCGTCGTCCGGACAGAGCGCGGCGCTCCACCCGCCGGCGGTGAGCGAAAGCCCGTCCAGCGTTGCGGTCCCGAAGCGGTTCCACCCTCCCTCCGCGTAGCGGCTGAGTGCCAGGCGGAGGGTTCCGTTGAACGGATCCGGGATGCCGTCACCGTCGGGGGCCGTGGCGAGCACCACCACGCCCGCTTCCCCGCCGGTGGCCGCCAGGGGAATGCGGCCCACCGCGGCCGGCGGCAGGGGCAGCGCCTCCCAGCCTGAGGGCGTCAGGACCGCGGCCCGGAGTGCCTGTCTGCCGGTGCTGAGCGGCACCCGCCAGAGGACGCACGGCTGTTCGGCCAGGAGGGCGACCTGCACGTCGGCAACCTCCCCGGGCGGAGTCAGGGGCGGTCCGGTGGGGCGCCAGGCGTCGGCGCCGGGGTCGAGCCGGTGCATCTGCAGTGCGCCATGGGCGTGTTGGAGGCCGTAGATCACCTCTTCGGTAGCGGCGGCGGCCACCAGCGCTTGCCGGCCCCGGACCAGCTCTTCCTGCTGGTGACGGCCGTCCTCGTGGCGGATGGCCTGGACGAGCCCCGAGGCAAAGACGGCGCGGATTCCGTCGGTCCCGCCCACCAGGCCGGCGATGCGCCCCCGGTACCGCTCCGGAGCGGTCCAGTGTTTGCGCAGGCTGTCGATGGAGGAGGCGAGGGCAAACGCGTCCTCCTCCGCGCCGACGCGTTCGTTCTGGAAGGTGACGTAGATGCGTTCGCCGGCCCGGGCGGCGTACGGCTGGGCATGCCGGCGGGGCTGGTCGCAGCCGGGCGCCAGCAGGCACGCCGCCGCCGCGAGCAACAGCGGACCGAGAGAACGGACGCGAGCCGGTTGCATGCACAGCACTCCTTCCCGCCCCGGCGGCCGGCCGGGGGAAGCGCACAGCTTACCAAGCTCCGCCCCCCCGCGCAAGCATCACCGGTGCGCGCAACGCATTCCCCGGCACCCTTCCGGTTGCGAAAGAGAGGATCACGGTGCCGCGACAACTGCGGGCGGAAATGCTGCATCGCCTTGACAGCCTTCTGGGCGTACCGTACATTGCTGTTGACATGGAGGGGAGCGCCCGAAGGCATCCCCCCGCATCATGCGACCAATCCCTGTCCGAAACGCCTGTTGTTCCGGATCGTTACGATCGATACGCGAAAGGCGGAATTCATGGCATCGTCGCCTTCCAAACGGCGAACTACCAAAGTCACCAGCCGGCAGAATTCCGCCGTCGGTACCGAAAGCACTGCCTTGGCCGCTTCGGCCGGCATCCTCGCCGCGGGCGAACCGCTGGGGCGGTCCTTCGACCGTTGCCTGGAGGTCTGCGTGGAGGCGCTCGACGCCTCGTCCGCGGCCGTCCTCCTGCTCGACGACGGGGCCCACCTCCGGCCGGTGGCGGCGACGGGGCTTGATCCCGAGAGCCTCGAACCGGTCACCGCACCCCCGACCGGGGATCTGGACGCGTGGGCTGTCTCGTCCGCCCCCGTGCTCGCCGCCGACACCGCCCCCCAGTGCACCGTCCCCCTCGTCTTCCGCGGCGATGCGGTCGGGGTGCTCAGCGTGGCGCGGTCCGCGTCGGCGGGTGCGTTCGGCGCAGAGGAAGAGGCCGCCCTGCGGACCCTGGCCGCGCAGATGGCGCTGGCCGCGCAGGCGGGGCTGCCGCGCGAGGACATCATGGCGCGCGAGCGCCTGGAGCGGGCGTTGCAGTTTGCCCACACCCTGCAGGGGGCCTTCACCCCGCCGAAGCTGCCGCGCATGGAGGGCGACCTCCTCCTGGCCGCCCGGCGGAGCCCCTCCATCGAGATGGAGGGCGACTTCTTCGACGTGCTGCCGCTCACGGGCGGCCGGCTGGCCGTGGCGGGGGGCGAAACCCCCGGCCGGGGCGAGTCCGCCGGGGGGCCCAGCGCGCCGGCGGGCTGCCCCCC
>CAZKKD010000242.1:0-6761 GCA_964553265.1 uncultured Planctomycetales bacterium
CCATCATCTCTTCGAAGTCGGCCTAGGCCTTGTAGGCCTCGTTCATGCTCAGCTCGGGGTTTTGGGTTGCGTCGATGCCTTCGTTGCGGAAGTTGCTGTTGATCTCGTATACGCGATCCATGCCGCCCACCAGGCGGCGCTTGAGGTACGTCTCCGTCGAGATGCGCAGGAAGAGGTCCAGGTGTAGCGCTTTGAGGTGCGTCGTGAAGGGCTTGGCCTCCGCGCCGCCGTAGATGCTCTGCGGCATCGGCGTCTCCACCTCCAGGAATCCCCGCTCGTCCAGCGTCCGGCGGATGTGGCTGATGATGCGGCTGCGGCGGACAAAGGTTTCCAGCGACGCGCGGTTGCTGACGAGGTCGAGGTAGCGGCGGCGGTAGCGCGTCTCGACGTGCTTGAGCCCGTGCCACGTCTCCGGCAGCGGTTCGACGCCCTTGCAGAGGAGCGCAAAGCGGTCGGCGAAGACGGTCGGCTCGCCCTTCCGGCTGCGGACCAGCCCGCCCTCGACGCCGAGAAAGTCGCCGATATCGATGTGCTTGAACTGGTCGAAGAGGTCGGGGCAGCGCTTCTTCATCAGGTTGACCTGCAGCTTCTCCAGGCTGCGGTCGCGCAGGTCGATCCAGATCGACTTGCCCATGTCGCGGACGGCGGTGATCCGGCCGGCGGCGCGGACCGGGATGGGATCCATCGATTCGGACGCGGCGCCGTCGGCTTCGGCGGCGAGGAGACGGCCGAGGCATTCCTGCAGCGTTCCGGTGACGGGATAGGCGCCGCCGTAGGGGTCGACCCCCATCGCTTCCAGCGCGGTGCGCTTGGCGAGGCGTTCCTCGCGAATCGTCTGCTTGGCCATGGTGCGCGGTTCTCCTGCGTGCGACCGGCGGGGCCGGCGAAACGCGGCAAGCGCCGCCCCGGACGGAGCGGCGCGCCGAAAGCCCGTAGCATACGCGCCCGCCCCCCGCTGTCAAGCGAGCGCGGGCGCACGGAGCGCTCAGCTTCCGGGCGTGAGGGCGAAACGATGGAGCGCAGCGGCGAGGTCGCGGCCGAGCGCCCGCGCGGTGGCCTGGTTCACCTCCGCCCCGCGGGCGGTCGCATAGGGAATCTCGAGCGTCGACGCGAGCAGGATGCCCCGCTGCTCCCCGAACCACTGCGCCGCGCTCTGCTGCTCGGCGTAATGGGTGCGCGAATTCCAGCCCACGCCATACGGAACGTTGTCGTCGGGATCGTGCACCAGGGTGTGCGCCGTTTCGGCAAGGCAGCGGCTGAAGCGCTGCTGCGCGGCCCACATCTCCGGGTCCGGGTTGCCGACCACGAAGACGGTCTCGTTGCTGTTGGCGCCCACGATGTAGGGGCAGTGGAGATCGAGGAAGATGAGCGGCGTCGCGTCCCAACCTCTCGCAAGCGCCATGATGGCCTCGGTCTCGGGATAGATGGGCGCGTCCCCGTAGTCGCGGTTGTGATCGTGGGGACGGCGTTTCTTGCCCTGGTCGCCGTCCTCCACGCCGTCGACATCGGCGAACGGCACGACCCAGAGGTCCACCTCGCTCCGCAACCAGTTGCGGGCCGGGTGCGCCGGCGCGAGCGCGGCGTCCAGCAGGCCCTCGATGGTGTAGTTCACCATCATCTCGCAGGCATGGTGACGCGCGGTGAGAAGCATCCGCACCCGCGGCGTTCCCGTCGGAAGCAGGTGGAGCAACGGGGCGTCCCGCCCCTTGCGCGTGCGGCAGAGGGTGCGGCGTTCGACCGGGGCCGACGCCGGCTCGGCGAGGAAGCGGCAGAGGTCCCGGTCCGTGTAGGGCATTCCCATACTGAGGCGGAGTTCATCGACCCCGGCATCCACGGGAATCGCGAAAGCATGGTCCGCCATCGCCTCCGCGCCCAGCCAGCGCCACGTCACCCCGCCGTCGGTGCTGAAGGCGGGACCACGCGCGGCCACGGTGGGCGACGCGGCCAGGCGGACGCGGACGGTCTGCCCCGCCGCGCCGCGCACGCGCACGTGCCAGTAGAACCAGAACCCCTCGGTGTCGCGGAGGTCCGGACGCAGCACCACCGTCCCGTCCGCATCGATCTCCGCCAGGCCGTTGCCGCCGGGGATGTCCGCGTCGATGCGCATTGCGTCCGCCATGCGTCCTCTCCTTCGCCCGGGGCCGGCCGCTCAGCTTTCCGGCGGAGCATCGGACGCGCCCGCGCCCAAGCCCTGCCGGAGGACCAGCTCCCGGTTCGGGTCGCCCGCCAGGTAGAGCGTCTGGGTCGGGAAGGCGAACTCGATGCCCTCGGCCTCGTAGCGCCGCATGATCTCCAGGTTCACCCGCTGCGTGAAGGCGAGGTAATCCCAGTACTCGGGCGGATGGTACCAGTAGATGCAGAGGATGTTGAGGCTCGCGGCGTTGAACTCGTCGAAGTAGACGCGCGGCGGGAACTCCGGATCCATCCCCTCATGGTCCTTCAGGATGTCGCGGATGATCTCCACCGCCTTCTCGACCTTTTCGAGCGGGGTGTCGTAGGTGATGGTGATGCTGAAGACCCGGCGGATGTAGGGCCGGCGTCCGATGTTGTGGATCACCTCGTTCGCCGCCGACGCATTGGGGATGACCACCTGGTGGCCGTCGAGGCGCCGGAGCTTGACGCTGCGGAAGCCCATCGCCTCCACCACGCCGTCGTGGCCGCCGAAATTGATGCGCTCGCCCACGATAAACGGCCGGTCGGTGAGGATCATGGCGAAGCCGAACAGGTTTTTCAGCGTGTCCTGGGCCGCCAGCGCAAAGGCCAGACCGCCGATGCCGAGCCCGGCGAGGAGCGTGCTGATGTCCTGGTTTGCCGCACTGGAGTAGATGTGCAGCCCCGCGACAACGACCACCAGCACGCGCAGCGACTTGCGCACCACCGGCACCAGCGCGTCGTCCACCGCCGTGTCGGTCCGGTCGGCGTAGCGCTGGAAGTAGTACTCGATGACATTCACCATCTGGTAGATGAAGACCGCCACCGAGATGCTGAAGAGAAGCTGCGCCACCCACTGCGTCGTCGCCGGGCCGACCAGGAGCGTCGGCAACAGCAGCCGGAACGCAATGGCCCAGACGAAGATCCGCAGGGGCAGCACCGCGTTCTCGATGAGCAGACTCAGTACAGGCCGCGCCGGCGGCTGCGTCGCGTCACCGGCGGCGGCGTCCGGGGACGCGTCCTTCTCTTCCTTCGCCTGTCGCTCGGCTTCTTCCGCTTCGGCGGCGCGCTTGCGCCGGTCGAGGAGAAAGCGCAGGATCGTGTTGAGGACGAACGCGAGGAGGAGGATGGCCGCCGCCAGGCCCAGGCGTTGCGGCGAGTAGCCCAGGATGCGGGCGCCATCCTTCGCGCCGTCGTCGACCCCTTCCAGCCAGCGGTCGAGCGCGGTCGGCTCGGGCGGGGGGGCGTCTTCTTCTGTGGTTGTTTCCGCAGTCGCCGAAGCCGTCTCGCCGGAGGCGGGTGCGTCGGCAGGAGGCTCTCCCGCCGGCACGGCCGAGGCCCAGACCAGCAGAAGCAGCAATACCGGCGCCAGGCGGCCCGCCCCCCGGCGGAAGAGCCGGCACAGGCCACCAGAACGGGAAGGCACAGATGCGGATCGATGAGCACGGCAACGCATGGCACAGTCCTCCGAATGCGGCGGCCCGGCCCGCGGCCGCGAATCGACAACGTGTTGGCTTCCCCGCAGCCGATCTTGATCCGGAGACGCGTTCTGTCAACCGAAAAGACGCCTCGCAGCGGCGCCGGCGTGCCTGTCAGCCGTTGAGATCGACGGCATAGACCCGGGGGAATCCCGCGTCCGCCATGTTGAAAAAGATCCGGTCCTCTGCACGCGACCACTGCGGATGGATGTGGCTGCCGGTCGTGTGCTCGGTATCCGCATGTGAGCCGGTACAGAGCACCTCGCACGCGCCGCCGTCGAGTTCGTACAGGAGCACCGCGCCCCGGTTCTCTTCGCCGTAGTGGAACGCGTCCGTGACCGCATGGGTGCCGGCGCGGTTGAAGGACGTGTGGACGCCGGTGAACCGCTCCAGGATCGGTGCAGGCTCCCCCCCGTCGAGGGGGTAGGCCGCCAGGTCCTGCCCGCCGTCGGGCCGGGCGCGGTGCGCGAGGATGAAGGCCCGTCCGGCGACCACATCGGGTGGTGCGTGAACTCGCCCAGCACGCGCGGGTTCCCCCCGTCGGCGTTGACCACCACCAGGCTCTTCACCGATCGCGTCCCGCCGAAGACGCGGCAGTAAATTTCATCGGTAAAGACCACCAGGATCCGCATGCCGTCCGGCGACCACTTCGCGTTCATGAAGTTCATGCGCGCCGGATCGATGCGGTCGCGAAGGGGATGGATCGACGTGGCGTCCTCGACGGTGAGCACGGTCCGGTCCGCGCCGGTACGGACGTCGAAGACGTTCAGCCGGCTGCGGCGCTTGCGCTGGAACTCGTCCGCGCCCGGCTCGACCTCCGTCATCGAGGTGGCGGCCAGGCCCCGCCCTTCGTGGAACGACCGGATGCGCCCGCGCATTTCCCGCACCACGCTTCCGCCCAGGCGCACCGAGCGTGAGGTCGTGCCGGCCTCGCCGTCGGGCAGATAGTGCACCGTCTCGTCATCCAGCCAGACGGCGAAGGCGCCGACGTGGCCGAGGCAGTCGCCTTCGGCGCGCCCCACCGCGCGGGGGGCCGAGCCGTCGGGGTCCGCAACGGTCACGGTCCCCGGCCCCGGGATCGGTCCGTCAAAGACGAAATAGAGAAGGCGGCCGGCTTCGGGCGATTCGACCGGCGTGTCGTAGTACCGGTGCACCGCGGGCCGGTCTTCCGGCGAGAGGAGTTGGACGGGGTGGTGGGCTTCCACGGGAGTTCCTTTCTGCAGAGGCTTCGGGCGCGCCGGCGCTCTGGCGGTCGGCGCGGGTGTCGGTCCACTGTCCCCAGGCGGGACGCGGCTCGGGAGCGAATTCAGGACACTGGTTCCACGGCGCGGACGGTCAGGTTCGCGTACTCGGCGATGAGCGGCGTCATCTGCCGGAACCCGATCCGTCCGCCGCCCAGCACCGGGCCGGTCGACGCGCCGTCGTCGGTCCAGCGGAAGAGCGCGCAGTCCGGCTGCTCGCCCTGGCCGATGGCGAAGACGACGGTCGGGCCGTCCTTGACCAGCTCGACCCGGTAGGGTGGTTCCGCATGCGGGACCGACGGGATGGGGTCCGCCCCCTGCGCGACGAGGTGGAACCCGTAGCTCTTGCGCAGGTTGCAGGTGGTGAAGGCGCGCTCCGTCGGGTAGCGCCGCCGGAAGTAGCTGACGTGGAGCGCATTGATGTCGCCGTGGTGATACTGCTCATAGCGGCCCGTGCGCGGCGCCAGCGCGGGATCGAGAACGTCCTCCCCGTTCCGGCCGGTCGCGGCGAAGAAGAGAATGCAGAGCCCCGGCTCGCGGATGGGCGTAAACTCCCACGTTACGCTGATCCGGTCCGGGAAGTGCTCCGGGCACCAGAAGACGATGTTCGCCGCCTGCTCCTCGGCGGGGTCGCGCGTCCCCTCCATCCGCAGCCGCCCGCAGGGAAAGCTGACCGCCCCGTCGCCCTCCATCCGCCAGGCCGCGACCGCGGCGGGCCCGTCGAGCGCGTTGGCATAGAGCGTCTCGGTGTACACGTAACCGTCCATGTTGATTCCTTTCCCGCTGGCAAACCACTTGCCGAAAACCGTCCTTTCGGAGAGAATCCTACAGGATTGCGGGAGGAGCCGCCATGCACCGGAGCGACGAAGATGGAACCTGAAGCGAACATTCCGCCTGCATTTCCCATCAGCAGCCCCCCGCCGGTGGTGGCCCTCCGCCCGGAGGCGTGGCTGGCGGCATTGCGCAACGACGCCGTCCGCGTGGAGGTCGGCCGCGCCATTCCCGGCCCCGTCGACGCCGGCTGGACCACCCTGCCCCGCACGCCCGAGAACCCCTACACGACACACTATCTCTTCCACGCGCCGGCGGCCGGGCTCGCGGTGCGGCTGCCCGGGCGCACCCTCCCCGGCCCGCCGGGGACGCTCGCCTGGTTCCCGCCGGGAGCGCCGTACAGCGTCGGCCTGCTGGAGAGTCCGCGCCGCGCCGTTCTCCTGCGGCTCCGGTTCGTGGTGCGGCGGGACCGGACGCACCTCACGCCCTGGCGCGAGGCCACCTTGATCCGGGGGATGCAGGGGATGACCGGGCTGGTCGAGACGCTCGCCACCGAGCTGGCCGTCCCGGACACGTTCAGCGACGACCGCTGCCGGGCGTTCCTGGCGGGGCTGTCGGTGGAGGCGTTCCGTTGCCGGGAGGAGGAGGCGCCGGACGCGCCGCGGCTGACACGCCGGCAGGCGCGGCAGGTGATCGATTACGCCGACGCGCACGCGGCCCACCCCCCCCCCCCGGCCGACCTCCCGGCCGGGGCGCCGCCTTCGCCGGGCCGCCTCCCCCGCGCCCTCCCGCCCACCCTCCGCGTTTCCCCCCCGCCGCGCCCCGTGGCCCCGGCGGCGGGGGCTCATGGGGGCGCGCGGGCTCCGGGTCGCGGTGGATCCGGCCCACATCGCCGAGGCGGCCCTCTCCGGCGGGTCGCCCACCGACCACGTGCGGCGGCTGGCCCGCGAGAAGGCGCAGGCCGTGGCCGCACGGCACCCGGACAGCCTGGTCATCGGCGGCGACACCGTGGTCGTGCTGGACGGCGAGATCCTGACCAAGCCGGAGAGCCGCCAGGACGCCGTCGCCATGCTGCTCCGGCTCCAGGGGCGCGAGCACCGGGTCGACAGCGGCGTGGGGG
>CAZKKD010000243.1:0-6707 GCA_964553265.1 uncultured Planctomycetales bacterium
ACTCCTGTGCCGTCACACCGAGCCGAACCACGCCGCAGAAGCGTTCGTCCGCCTCCTCCTCGCCCCCGCCCTGCGCACCCGCTGCGGCCCGGCCGGCCGCCAGCGGGCCGAGACCCACTTCTCCGCCTCCGCGTGCGCAGCCGCCACCCGCGCCGTCTACGAGGAGGTGCTCGGTCTGCGCACTGCACCGCCCGAGCCCTCCGCTTGAGAAAGGATCACGCCATGGACGCACCGCATGCCGTTGTCACCGGCGGCGCCGGCTTCATCGGCAGCCACCTCTGCGAAGCGCTCCTCGCCGACGGCTGGCGCGTGACCGCGGTGGACAACCTGAGCACCGGCAGGAGGAGCAACCTGCAGCCCCTCGCCGGGCACGCGGCGTTCCGCTTCGTCGAGGCCGACGTCGAAGCCCCCGGCACGCTCGATGACGCCTGCGCGGGCGCGCGCATTGTCTACCATCTCGCCGCGGTCGTGGGCGTCCAGAAGGTGCTGGACGATCCGGTCGGCACGGTCGAGGGCAACCATGCCGCCACCCGGGCGGTGCTCCGCGCGGCGCGGGACCGCGGGGCACGCGTTCTGCTGGCCTCCAGCAGCGAGGTGTACGGCGCCAACCCCAACCCCTCCTTCCGTGAGGACGACCCCTGCATCATCGGCCCGACGGCACAGCGGCGCTGGTGCTATTCGGCCAGCAAGCTGATGGACGAGTTCCACGCGTATGCCTACCACTACGCCCACGGCCTCGAAACCGTGGTCGTCCGCCTCTTCAACACCATCGGCCCGCGCCAGGTGGGCCGCTACGGCATGGTGGTCCCGCGCTTCGTGCGCCAGGCCCTCGCGGGCGAACCGCTCACCGTCTACGGCGACGGCACGCAGGCGCGCTGCTTCACCTGGGTGGGGGACGTCGTCCGTTGCCTTCAGGCGCTCGCCGCGGCTCCGGACGCGGATGGCGGCGTCTTCAACATCGGCAACGACCAGGAGGTAACCATCCAGGCCCTCGCCGAAGCCGTACTCCGCATGACCGGCAGCGCCTCGCCCATTGCCCACATCCCGTACGAAGAGGCCTACGGCGCCCGCTTCAAGGACGTCCCCCGCCGCCGCCCCGATCCCGCGCGCCTGCGTGACACCGTGGGCTTTGCGCCCGAGACCCCACTGGAGAGCGCCCTCGCCGCCATCATTGCCGAACATCGCGCCGAAGCGTCGTCTTGACAGCCCAGCGATCCGGCAGTACAGTTCCGTACGTCGGGTGAGGGACGGGCACTTGCGCAAGGCGGATGGGTCGGGCACATCCACTCGCCTCTGCGCCGTTGCGGCGCTCTGGGCGCGCCGCCATCCCCTGATGCAGAAATGAGATACAGACAGACCTCTTTGCAGGGGCTTCAAGCCGGATGAACACGGACGGAAAGCGTACCATTCTCATCGTCGAGGACGATGACGGCCTGGCCGACCTCATGCGGCGGCACGTCGAGCGGCAGGGGCACCGTCCCGTCGTCTTCGGCAGCGGCCGGGAGGCTCTCGCCTGGCTCGCGGATCAGGCGCCGGACCTTCTGATCCTGGACTTCTCCCCGGCCGACATGACCGGGCACGAACTCCTCGACCAGCTCCCGCCCGAACGCCGCAGCCTCCCGTTCGTCATCACCACCGGACGCGGCGGCGAGGAGGTGGCCGTCCCGTACATGCAGCGCGGCGCGCTCGACTGCATCGTCAAGGACGACCAGTTCTGGGCGCTCCTGGCTGCCTCCCTCGCGCGCGCGCTCGGCCGGATCGAAACCGAGACCCGCCTCCAGCAGGCCGAGACCGACCTCGCCCACCAGCACCGCCTCAACGGCCTGCTCCTGGACAGCCTGCCCTGCGTCGCGGTTCTGGTCGATGCCGACGCACGCATCGTCGCCGCCAACCGCGTCGCCCGCGAACGCGGCGGCGAGATGGGCCAACCGGCGGCGGCGCTCTTTTCCGGCGACGCCATCCGGCATGTGCGCACCGCATTGGCCGACGACAGCCTTTCGACCCACAGTGTCGAGCTTGAGGACCGCGGCCAGTGGTTCGAGCTTCACTGCGCCCCCCTGCCCGACGACCGCCGCATCCTGTACGCCTGCGACATCACCGACCGCAAGGCCGCCGAGGCGGAGCGCCGCCACCTCGAGGAACAGTTCCACCAGACGCAGAAGGTCAAGACCGTCGGCCAACTCGCCGGCGGCATCGCCCACGACTTCAACAACCTCCTCGCCGCCATTCTCGGCTACGGCGAGTTGCTGGAACGGCGCCTTGAAGAGGGGTCCAAGGAGCGCCACTACGCTGCAATGATCCTCGAATCCACCGCCCAGGCCGAAGCGCTCACCAAGCAACTGCTCGGCTTTGCGCGGCGCCGCAGCGAAGACGGCCCGCCCGCACAGGTTCACATCCACCGCGCCGTCGAGACCGCCGCCGACCTCCTGCGCCCTTCGTGCCGCCGCATCGGCATCCGCCTCGAATTGCAGGCCGAACCGTGCACCACGCTCGGCGACCGCAACCAGTTGGAGAGCGCCCTCGTCAACCTCGGGCTCAACGCGCGCGACGCCATGCCCGACGGCGGGACGCTGATCTTCCGAACGCGCCTCCTCGCACCCGACGGATCCGAGCACGAGACCCTCCCCGCCGACCATTGCGAGGGGGCCTACCTCCGTCTGGAGATCGTGGACACCGGATGCGGGATGGATGACGAGACGAGCCGCCATGCCTTCGAACCCTTCTACAGCACCAAGCCCCGCGGCGAAGGCACCGGCCTCGGCCTCGTCAGCGTCTACGGCGCGATGCAGGCCCACCGCGGCACCGTCGACATCCACAGCGCGCCCGGCAAGGGCACGACGGTCAAGCTCCTCTTTCCCCTCGTCGCGGCCGCTCCCGATGCGGCGCCGGCGGCGTTCCGCCCGGGCCGCATCCTTCTCGCCGACGACGAAGACCTCGTCCGCGAACTCACCGCCACGCGCCTGCGCGACCTCGGCCATACCGTCGAGGCGTTTCCCGACGGCGAATCCCTGCTCGCCGCGTTCGCCCATCGGCGCGGAGAGACCGACCTCGTCCTCCTCGACGTGCTCATGCCCGGCATGGACGGCCTTGAGGTGTTCCACCGGGTCCGGGAGATCGACCCGGAGGCACGCGTACTCTTCGTCACCGGCTACGCCGACCAGGCGCGTCTCGGCGCCGCGCTGGAAGACGGCGCCTTCGACATCATCCACAAGCCCTTCGATTCGGAAGAACTCTGCGTCACCGTTGCGCGTGCGCTCGGAGACCGGCACGCTCCGTTCGCCAGCGACTCCCCGGCCCGCGCCTGAGGCACCGAATGCGATGCAAACCGCTCCTGCATTCCCGCCCCCCCCTTCCGCAACCGTCCGCCTTCGTGGCCTGACCGTTCTCGTAGTCGCGCTCCTCGGCGCGCACCTCACCCTCCGGGCCGAGGAGTCTCCCGCCCAGCGCAATGTCCTCTCGCTCCAGTCCTATCACAAGGGGATGCTCTGGGCCGACGGGATCACGGGGGGGTGGAGTCTGTTCTCAACCTGGAAGAGAACGACATCGATCTTCACATCGAATACATGGACGCCAAGCGCATCGCGGACGAGGAGCACTTCGACAACCTCGCCAGGCTCTATGCCCACAAGTTCGCGGACATCCGGTTCGACCTTGTCCTGACCGCAGACGACCTGGCCCTTCAGTTCGCGCTCGCGCGCCGCGAGGCCCTCTTCGGCGACGCGCCCATCGTCTTCTGCGGCGTCAACCACTATCGCCCCGCGCTCCTGGCCGGACATCCGAACGCGACCGGCGTGATCGAAGCCTTCAACGTCACCGCCACCCTGCGTGCCGCCCACCGGCTCCATCCCGACCGCTCGCGCCTCTTCGTCATCAACGATCAGACCGCCACCGGCCGCGCCAACCGCGAGCGCGTCCGAGAGGCGCTGGCCGACCTCCCGCCGTTCGCCGAGGTGACCTATCTGGAAGATCTGACCATCGGCGAACTGCAGGCCCGCCTCCGCGAGCTTTCGGACGACGCGCTCGTCCTGCTCATGTCCTTCACGCGCGACCGCGCCGGCCACACCTTCCGCTACCGCGAAAGCATTGCCGCCATCCGGCCGCATTGCCCGGCGCCGATGTACGGGGTCTGGTCCTTCTACCTCGGCCGGGGCATCGTCGGCGGGCAGTTGACCGACGGGCACGATCAGGGCCGCGCCGCCGCGCGCATGGCGCTGCGCATCTTCGCCGGTGAAGCCCCCGCATCCATTCCGGTGGAGCAGAAGCCGCACAACCGCTGGCGTTTCGACTACCGTGAACTGGTCCGCTTCGGCCTCGACGAAGACGATCTTCCCGACGGGAGCCTCGTCACCAACCGTCCAAGCACCTTCTACAGCCGCAACCGCCGCCTGATCTGGACCAGCACCGGGGTCGCGGCCCTGCTGCTGGGCATCATCGCGATCCTTCTGTATGCGCTGCGCATCCGCAAGCGCGTCGAGTCGATGCTCGCGGCCGACCGCGATGCGCTGGAGATCCGCGTCCGCGAGCGCACCCGCGAACTGGAAGAAGCCAACCAGCGCCTCCAGGACGAGATCCAGGAACGCCGCGACCTGGAGGAGCAGCTCATCCGCACCGAGCGCCTCGCCGCGGTCGGCACGCTCGCCGGGGGGGTGGCGCACGAGTTCAACAACATCAACGTCACGGTTCTCGGCTTCGTCGAGCTGGCACTGGGCGACAGCGATCTCAAGGCGGAACTTCGCGAGTTCCTGGAGCGCATCCGCAAGGCGGCCAAGCGCGCGAAAAGCATTACGCACAACCTCCTCACCTTCTCGCAGTCCCGCCGCGCACCGCCCACCAGCGGCAACCTGGTGCAGGTCGTCCACGACACGCTGGACCTGGTGCGCCGCGAAATCGAAAGCCAGGGCATCGCCATCCGCGAGGAACTGGCCCCGACGCCGCTCACCACCATGGACGCCGGGCAGATCGGCCAGGTCGTCTTCAACCTCCTCACCAACGCGCAGCATGCGATGCTCGCCAGCGAGGACAAGGTGCTCACGCTCTCCACCGGCGCCGACGAGGACACCGTCTTCCTCCATGTCTCCGACACCGGGTGCGGCCTGTCGCCCTCCGAGGTCCGGCAGGTCTTCACGCCCTTCTGGTCCCGCAAGGGCGAGCATGCCAGCACCCCGCCCTACACCACCGTCAAGGGCACCGGCCTCGGTCTCAGCATCTGCCACCGCATCCTCGAAAACCACGGCGGGAGCATCGATGTCGAAAGCCAGGAAGGCGCCGGAAGCACCTTCACCATCCGCCTGCCGCTCGCCGCGGTCGACGAGGCCGTCGAAGAGGGTGCGCAACCTGTCTGGAACGACGACGGGCAAGTTGCCGTGCTGGTGGTCGACGACGAAGCCGATACGCGGGATCTCCTCCGCCTCGTCTTCGAGCGCGAGGGCCATGCAGTGCAGACCGTTTCCGACGGGGAGAAAGCCATTCAACTGCTCTGGCGGAACCGCTTCGACGTTGCGTTCGTGGATCTGCAGATGCCGCAGATGGACGGCGAGACGCTCCTGCGCCAGCTCGCCGAACTCCCGCCCACACGCCAGCCCGCCCCCGTCGTCATCACCGGACGCAGCCGCACACCGTCGCAGGAGACGCTCGACGCGCTCGGCGTCGTCCGGGTCCTGCGCAAGCCCTTCGAGATCAGTGAGATCGCAGCCGCGTTCAGCGACGCGCTGCGTGCGCGTGCCGAGGGCCGCAACCGCTGACAGGCGCTGCGCATCCCCCTGCCCGTGCGCGCCCCCCCCCGGCGGGGTCAGAAGATCTCGGGCTCTTCGGGACGCTGGACGTTCGGCTCCTTTTCCGGCGGCGGCGGCGGACCGGCCGGCTCGCGGTTGGGCGGCTGGTGGGGTTGTGGCCGGGGCGGAGGGCGGCGGTCCAGCGGTTTCTCCGGCAGGAGTTCCGCCAGAAGATCCAGCTTCTCGACGGCGAACGGGACCTCCACGATCTGCAGGTTTGTCGGCAGCACCACGACCAGTTGCACCGCATCGGGCAGCGCCGCACGCCCCGTGCATTCCGCCTGAACTTGCTTGTTCGACCAGAACCGCTTTCGGACGCCCTTTTTCAGAGCCACCGGCGCACCGTCCGCATCGAGGAGGCGAATCTCTTTCAACAGATACCCGTTTTCACGAACATACACATACCCGTGCTCGTCGCGTCGGAAGTAAAACGCGGGCGTATCCTCCTCCTCGCGGGCCACTTCGCGCACGTGCCGCGACGCATCCCGTTCCGGCAGGGGCCGTGCTTCCAGCAGGCCAAACTCCAGTTCTCGGACGCCCTCTCCGGTCAGCTAGCGCACCGTCCCGGCCAGGCGCTCCAGCCCCCCGGTCCCCTGGGCCGGCAGCGCGAGGGTCGCTTCCAACTCCACCTCCGGCGTCTCCCGCCACCACCGCCCCCGACGGACCCGCCCTGCCCGTCCCGACCACCGCGTTCTTGATCTCCGCCGGCGTGTACTCCGCCACCGCCAGCTCCCGCTGCGCCCCCGCCAGCAGCATTGCCCCGCGCGCATGACCCAGGAGCACCGTCGTCCGGACGTTCTTGCCGTAGAAGACACCCTCCACCGCCACCACGTCGTGTCGGTGCCGCTCCTGCACCTCCGTCAGCCCCGCTTGGAGGTCCCGCAGGCGCCGCTTCAGGCCGTCCTTGCCGCTGGTTCGGATCTCTCCGCACCCACC
>CAZKKD010000244.1:0-6679 GCA_964553265.1 uncultured Planctomycetales bacterium
GAGCACCTGGGTCGTTCGCCTCCACGAGGAGAAACGCCTGCATGGGGGTGCGCTCGGGCGCACGGTCGGCCGCCGCTTCGTCCGCCTCCCCGGCCCGGGCGCCCGTCGCCAGCAGGCAGCAGCAGAAGAGGAGTACAAGCCCGCATCGCATGCGCATCGCCATCGTCCTCCGGAAGCGCCGGGAGGCCGGCCGGGCGCCGTCGCGTCCGCAAAGCCGTCCGGCTGTTGTCCACCGCCCCACCGCTTCAGCGCGCCAGGAAGTCCCAGAAGTTGCCGCCCAGGAGTCCGCGTACGTCGCGTTCGATCTCGTCCACGGAGAGGACCCACCCGGTCCGGACAAGGTCGGCGTACTTCTTCTGGAGGCACTGCGCGATGAGCCAGCGGCTGTGCGCCCACTTGTAGAGCACCTGGTCCAGGACGCGCGCGTCGCTGTGCTGCGGGATGTACGACAGCCCCAGGAGCTCGGTGCGCATGTTGGTGATCTCGACGATGGTCTCGGGGTCGTTGAGGAACCACCAGCAGCCGAAGATCATCAGGTTCGGGAACTTGCGCGCCGCGATGCAGAGCTCGTGCTGGTTTTCGCGCGAGAGCATGGTGACGAGGAACTTGACGTCGGGATGGTCGGCGCAGAGCTGCATGACCTGGTCGACGTCGGCCTTGCCGACCGCGTCGCCGGCGAGGCGGAGGGCGGGGTTCACCTGGCGCTTGACGCCGATCATCATCGCCACCGGCAGGTTGCGTTCGCGCGCGACGCGGATGATGCAGTCCTTGAGCACCTTGGTCATCTTGGTCTTGCGTTCGACGGCGAAGTCGTCGGGCAGGCTGGCCGCGACGTAGAGGGGGTCGAGGATGTCGACCCAGTCCTCCAGGAAGCGGCAGACCTCGGCGCGGCTGGCCTTGTCGCAGGAGTCCTTCACCTCGTAGCCCCATGCCTTGAGGCACTTGACCGCGCCCTTCCAGTCGACCAGGAGCTTGTCCACCCGCAGCGCCGTGCGGAAGCGTGGGTGGCGCAGCGCATCGGCGTCCTCCTGCCAGAGGGGTCGCTCCTCGTCGTCGAAGGGATCGTTGGTCATCACTGCGCAGGAAACGTTGGCCCGCTCCAGCACAGTATCCACGTGGGCACTCGGCGTGGTGGCCGCGAAGTAGCTGCGGTAGGTCTCCAGGTCGCGCGAGGCGGGATCGAGCCCGAGAAGCCCGAGCGAGGTGAGGACCCCGCGCGCCGCCTCCGAGACGGGGCTGTGCTCCAGGAAGACGTGCCGCCAGACATATTCGGCCTGTTCGGCCTTCGAGAGCGCCCACCACTCGTCGTAGGGGAGGGGGGCGTAGCGGAAGACCTCGGCGATGAGGTAGTGGTAGGTCAGGAGTTCGTCGATGCCCCAGAGGAGGAGCCCGCCGTGCGCAGGCGTGTAGATGTGGGTGTGGATGTCGGTCACCGGCGTCCGGTGAACGGTCTCCCAGACCGTGCGCATCAGATCGTCGTTTCCTTCGATGGTCCGTGTCATCGGTTCTCCTCTCTCGTGGCCGCGTGCGGCGGAGGCCGGGGGCGGTCCGCCCGGCGGAATCGATTCTCTTCGTGCGTTGCGCTGGACCCCGCCGGCATGGTATAGTGGAAGGACGTGATCCTGTCAAACGGAAGATCCGGGAGCGCCGTGACGTGTCGACCAAGCTGGAATGCCCCAGTTGCCGGACCCGCTTCGCCGTGGAGGAGGCGCCCCCCTCGGGCATCTGCAACTGCGAGCGCTGCGGCCGGGCCATTCTGCTGGGGCACTCGCGCCTCTCCGAAGCCGCCGACGGGACCTTGCGCGACATTCTGCTGGAGGAGGGGCTCGTCACCCGGGCCCAGATCGACGAAGCGAGCAAGACCCTCACCGTCGCCCGCGAGAAGGGGAAGGCGCTCACCCTCTCGGAGGTGCTGGTCGCTCGCAACTTCGTGACCCACGCGCAGATCGAGCGCGTCCTGGACGAGGCCGGCGCGCCGGGGGCGGTGGCCATCCCCGGCTACGAGATCCTCGAGGAGCTCGGCAAGGGCGGCATGGGCACCGTCTACAAGGGCATCCATACCGCCAGCGGCAAGGCCGTCGCCATCAAGGTGCTCGCCCCCCGCCTCGCGCGGCAGAAGGACTTCCCCAAGCGGTTCCACCGCGAGGCCCGCGTCGCCATCGGGCTCGACCATCCCAACAGCGTCGAGGGGTTCGACGAGGGGGCGGTGGGCCGGACGCACTACGTCGTCATGGAGTTCGTCGAGGGGAAGGGCGCCGAGCGGGTGTTGAAGAAGCGCAAGCGCTGCGGCGAACGCCGCGCCATGGACATCGCCCGGCAGACCGCCCGCGCCGTCCAGTACGCCCACGAGCGCGGCATGGTCCACCGCGACATCAAGCCCGACAACATCATCCTCACCCGCGGCGGCGGGGTGAAGCTGGCCGACTACGGACTCGTCAAGCTGGCCGACGACGCGAGCACCCTGGGGCTGACCGCGAGCGGGCAGATCATGGGCACGCCGCACTACCTCAGTCCCGAACAGGCGGCCGGCGAACGGGACATCGACATCCGCTCGGACATCTACTCGCTCGGCGCGACGCTCTACCACATGCTCGCCGGCACCACCCCCTACACCGGCAAGGGATCGGCCGAGATCATGAGCATGCACATCTACGGCAAGCTCGAGGATCCGCGCAAGTGGAACGACGAGATCACCGAGGCCGCGGCCAACCTGGTCCTCCGGATGATGGCCCGCGCCCGGGAGGACCGGTACCAGACCCCGGCGCGCCTGCTGGCCGCATTCGACGAGTACTTCAGCGCCGCCGGCAGCAAGGGGACCGAGGCGCTGGAGCGCGAGCTGCTGGAGGAGCAGGCCGCCGACTCGGCGGTGCGGTCGCGCATCGATGCGCCGGGGCTGTTGCGGAGTGCGCTCGCGTTCGGCGGGGCCGCGGTCTGTGCGGGGCTCGTTGCGGGGCTGGTCTGGCTGCTCACCGCTGGACGGCCCGCGCCCGCCGACACCACGCCCCTCGCGGTGGCCGCCGAGCGCACCGCGCAGGAGCGCGAACTGGCCGAGGCTCGCGCCACGACCAACCCGACCGCACAGCGGACCGCCCTCGCCGTCCTGGCCGAGACCTATCCGGACAGCGATGTCGCCTGGCGGGCCCGGGCGGACGCCCTGGCCGCCCCGGAGGCGGCCGGCACGGACGGCGAACCGGAACGCCTCGCCGCGGCGGCGGCGCTGGCGCTTCGCATGGAGACCCTCTCGCACCCCGCGGCGCGGGAAGCGGTGCAGCACCGCCTGGCGGAGACCTACGGCGACACGCCGATCGGCCGGCAGAGCGCCGCGATCCTGGCCCGGCGCGAGGACCACCGCGAAGCTGAGGAACGCCGTCGACTCGAGGTCGATCGCCGCCGCCGCGAGGAGGAACGCCGCCGGCAGGAGCAGGAAGCCCGCGAAAACGCGGCAACGCAGGCCTACGAGGTGGTGGCGCTCCTCAAGGAGACGCCCGACGTCTATGAGCAGCGCCTGGAGGAATTCCTGGCTGCCCCCGACTACCAGGGGACCGCCGCCCACGACCGGGCGGACCAGGCGCTCCAGCAGTTCCGCAAGCAGCAGGCCGCCCGCGAGCGGGCCGAACAGAACCGCCAGCGCGCCGAAGCCGCCCGCAAGGCAACCGAAGCGCTCCACCGCGAGTCGGTGAAGGCTCTCGCCCGCGGCCGGGCCGAGGACTTCGCCGCCGCGGTGACGACCTTTCTGGAGACGCCCGAGTTCGCCCCGTTCCGCACGCAGGCCGCGCCCTACCAGCGCGACCTGGAACGCCTCGGCAAGTTCAACGAATCGCTGGAAGACGGGCTGCGCAAGTACGTCAACACCACCGTCCGCGTGAAGATGGATCGCGGCGGCACGCTGGTCGGCACGCTCAGCCGGGTGGGCGACGGCAGCTTCGTGCTCGTCACCAAGAGCGGCAAGGACATCGAGCGCCAGATCCGCGGCATCCAGCGCGAGCACAAGATCTCGCTCGCCCGTGCGGGGTTTGACGGCGAGAGCTGGGAAGCGGCCATCATGTGCGGACTTTACCGCCTCGTCGGGGGCGACCTCGACGGCGCGGCGGCCGAGTTCAACGCCGCGCACCGCGACCCCGACCGAAAGCACCACCAGGCCATTCTGCAGGGCGTGCGCACCTACCTCGACAACCTGTAGCGCGCCGGCGGTCAGCCGGTTGCGGACGACCCGGCCGCGGCGCGCCGAAGCAAGCACGCTCCGCCGCGCCGCGCGTGCATCCGCCGTCGTTGCCCGTCCGCGGGTGCGGTGCTACTTCTCCCGCGGGTACGGCCAGGCCATGAGGCCGCCCTCCAGCACCTTGACGTTGGTGTAGCCCCGGCTTTCGAGGAAGCTCTGCGCCTCGTAGCCGCGCAAGCTGATCTTGCAGAAGCAGACGATCTCGGTGCTCTTGTCCTGCGGCAGGTCCTCCAGCCGCCCGCGCAGCGCGCCGAGGGGGACGAGCGTCTCGCCCACGCCGAGGCGCATCTGCTCGAACTCGTCCGGCCCGCGCACGTCGAGGATGAACATCGGGTCGCCCGCGTCCAGCTTGCGCTTGAACTCCGGCGCCGGCAGCCCATGCATCCGGCCGCGCAGTTTGTCCTCCAGCACGTGCGCCGTGGTGACGAAGGCGTCGATGGCGGCGCTGAAGGGCGGCGCGTAGGGGAGGTCGGCGTTGACGAGATCCGCGACCGTCAGCTTGCCGTGGATCGCCATCGCCGCGGCGGCGATGCGCTTGCTCGCGTCGCCGGGACCGATGCACTGGAAGCCGAGCAGCCGGCCGGTGGCGTTGTCGGCGATCATCTTCATGATCAGGAGGTCCGCCCCCATGAAGCCGGGTTTGTCCGGCATGGCGGTGACGACGGTGGTGATGTCGTTGAAGCCGGCCTCGCGGGCCGCGGCTTCGTTGAGGCCGGTGCTGCCGGCGGTCCAGTCGAAGATCTTGCAGACGCCGGTGAGCAGGGTGCCGGGGAAGGACTCGGTGTCGCCGTTGATGACGTTCTGCCCGGCCACGCGCCCCTGGAGGTTGGCGAGGTCGCCCATCGGCATGTGGCAGGGCCGGTCGGTGAGGAGGTTGGTCACCTCGCAGCAGTCGCCGATCGCGTAGATGTCCGGGTCGCTGGTGCGCATGTGGGCGTCGACGGTGACGCCGCCGATGGCGCCGACGGCGAGGCCGGCCTCCTTCGCGAGCGTACTCTCGGGGCGGACGCCGACGGCGACGACGGCCAGCTCGCAGGGGAGCTCGGTACCGTTTTTCAGCTTCACGCCGGTGAGCTGACCGCCCTTGCCGAGGAACTCGACGACCGGGTTGTCGGTCACCACCATGGCGGCCTGCGACTTGACGTAGAGCTCCAGGCGCTTGGCCAGTTCCCAGTCGAGGAATTTGAGGATCTGCGGCAGCATTTCGATGACGGTGATCTCGATCCCGGCCAGGCGGAGCGCCTCGCAGGTCTCCATGCCGATGAGACCGCCGCCGATGATGACCGCTTTCTGTACGGTCTTCTCGTCGCGCACCTTGCGCAGGTAGTCGGCGTCGGCCATCGACTGCAGCGTGGTGATGCCCTCCAGGTCCGCGCCCGGGATCGGCGGGAGGATGGGCTTTGCGCCGGTGGCGAGGATGAGCTTGTCGTAAGGGAGCGTCTCCTCTTCGCCGCTCTCCAGGTGTTTGACCGTCACGGTGTGGGCGTCGCGGTCAATGCTTGTCGCCTCGGTGAGGGTGCGGGCGTCGATCCCCTTGGCGTTGAGGTAGAACTTCGGATCGCGCACCACCCCCGTCGGGGTGCTGAGGAGCTGGTTGCGATCGTCGAAGGTGCCGCCCACGTAGTACGGGTACCCGCAGGAGGCCATCGAAAGGTCCGGCCCCTTCTGGATCAGCACGATCTCCGCGTGCTGGTCGGTGCGCCGCGCCTTCGCCGCCGCCTTCGGGCCCGCTGCCGAGCCGCCAATCACCACAATGCGTTTCGCCGCCATGCCGTTCCGTCCTTTCCGCCAGTCATCCGGATCCGAGGGGGGGCGAGCCCTGCCGGGCCGACCGCATCCCATTGCTATCGTGACGCAATGCACGATTGCATTCGTTTGACCGCTGTCGGGCGAAAACGTTACGCCGAAAACCGGATTGGTGAGCAAAAAATCGGAAATGCGTCGTGTCCGCGGGACGGGGAAACGAACCGGGCCGCCCCTGTTGTCCAGAGGCGGCCCGGAGAGGTGCTGTTGCGGGTGGAGAAGCGGTCGGTCAGCTGAGCGCCTTCTTGACGGCGTCGGCCTTGTCGGTCTTCTCCCAGGGGAACATGTCGCGGCCGAAGTGCCCGTAGGCGGCGGTGTCGTGGAAGCTCCAGCCCTTCGGGTGCGTCAGGTCCAGGGTCTTGATGATGCCGGAGGGGCGGAAGTCGAAGATCTCGTTGGCTTCCAGCAGCTCCTGGATCTTCGCCTCGTCCACCTTGGCGGTACCGTAGGTGTCGACGTTGATGCTGAGCGGCTTGGAGACGCCGATGGCGTAGGCGACCTGGATCTCGCACTTGTCCGCGACGCCGGAGGCGACGATGTTCTTCGCCACGTAGCGGCAGAAGTACGCCGCCGAGCGGTCCACCTTGGACGGGTCCTTGCCCGAGAACGCGCCGCCGCCGTGGCAGCCGACGCCGCCGTAGGTGTCGACGATGATCT
>CAZKKD010000245.1:0-6649 GCA_964553265.1 uncultured Planctomycetales bacterium
AGTCTACGAGCCCCCGATCCCTGCGTCAACAGCAAAATGGGACATCCCGGACCGCCCCGGGGTACGTTTGCCGGCGCGGCGTCGGGGCGAGGACGCATCCGTGCTTGTGTCCGGCGCACTTGTTGCGTAGGATGCGCCAGGAAAACGAACCGGGGGCCGGTTGCGCCCCCGAGCGAGGAGAGATCATGACGGGACCGATGGATGCGCCCGATTCGGAGGCGTATCGTGAACGCAAGCAGGGGTTTCGGCGTCTGCTGACCCTCTACGGCCGCAAGCCGGTGCTGGAAGCGCTTGCCTGCCCCGAGGCGGAGGTGATGCGGCTCCACCTTGCCCGGAACGCGAAGGGCGGGGTGGTGCGCGAAATCCTCGACCGCGCGGCCGCCTGCGGGACCGAGGTGCTTCGCCGCCCCGCGGCCGAGGTGACGCGGATCAGCCGTAACGGAAAGCAGGATCAGGGCGTTGCGGCCGATGTGCGCCTCTCCACCTACCGCATTCTGGAGGATGTGCTGGCCGATCTGCCGGAGCGCTTCGCCTACGTTGCCCTCGACGGGGTCACGACGCCGGCGAACGTGGGGATGGCGATCCGGTCGGTGGCCGCCGGCGGGCTGGATGGGATCCTCCTGCCCGAGAAAGGCACCTGCGACATCAACCCGCTGGTGGTGAAGGCCTCGGCGGGGACGGTCTTCCGCGCGACGCTGGTCCGCTGCGAGCGGCTGGCGCCGGCGCTCGGCGCGTTCCGCGAGGCCGGGGCACAGATCCTCGCGCTGGCGGGCGGCGGCGACGGGGACCTGTTCGCCCACCGGCCGGGCGCCCGGACGGTCTATGTGCTCGGCGGGGAGTCGCGCGGGGTGACCCCGGAGGTGCGCGCCTGCTGCGACGGCGCGCTGTCGATTCCGATGGCCGCCGGCGTGGAGAGCCTCAACGTTGCCGTCGCCGCGGCGCTGGTGGCCTACCGCGCGCACCTGGCGGGCGATGGCGGGGCAACGTGAAGCAGGATCACCCATTGCTGACTGCGGTGCGATCAGACGCTGCGAAAGATGATCCAGCGCGCCGCGCCGTCTAGGGCCATCTGCACCCCCATCGTCATGACGACCAGACCGGTGATGCGGATAAGTGCGCCCAGGATGTTGAAATGACTGAGCGCGTTGCCCACCGACTTGGCTGAGAGCATGATTGCAAGATTGGCGCCAAGGGCGAGAAGCACCGATGCGATGGCGGAAGCCGTCCCCGCGTGCGCGGCAAGCGTTACCGAAGCGGTAATGCTCGCGGGTCCCGCGATCATGGGGCAGGCGAGAGGGACGATTGCGACGTCCGCAAAGCGGGAGGGCATGTCGCGCTCGAAAAAGACACCCCGGCGCAGCGCGTTGAACCCTACCCAGAAGAGTACGACTCCGCCGGCGATCTGCAGCGAGTACAGCTCGATATGAAAGACCCGGCCCAGAACGAAGTCGCCGAACACCATGGTGAGAACGAGGATGGCTGCGGCGATGCCGGTGGATTTGGCGGCCGCCGCTTTGGCGTCGTCGTTTTCCGTTGGTGAAGTAACAGCGCTCAATACCGAAATCTTGCTGACGGGGTTGAGGAGCGCCAGTACATAAAGCGAGTCGACCAGAAGACGCGTTATGTCCAGCATCGGTTGATTCTCCGTTCGTTCCCGGTGGGTCTCCCCGCCCGCATCATCCGTTGCAGAAGCGGCTAAGGACGCGTCCTTACTGCAGCGCCTGCTCCACGGCGACGATGGTCTCGGCGCAGTGGGAGCGGATCGCTTCCCCCGCTTCGGCGAGTTCGGTGGCGATGGCGCCCGCCTTTTCGGTGTCCTCCAGGCTTTTGATGTTGATGTGGACGTTGAGCACCGCGGCCCGGAACGCGGCCTCGCAGAGGAGGGCGGCGACGCCGGTGTCGGTGACGAGGTTCCGGTTGCCGATCTCCGCGAGGCGCGGGAGGCGCCCGGCCAGCGTGTGCAGGAGCCGCGCGGTCGCGATCGGTGGTTCCATGGCGCCGAGCGAAGCCTTGCGGATGGCGTCGCGGCGGGCGGTCTTCTCCTCGTCGCTCTCCTTCGGCATGCCGTAGGCCGCGTCCATGGCGGCGAAGGCCTGGACGTCGGCGTCGGCCTGTTCGCCCAGCTTCGCGCGCAGGTCTTCGAACGCCTGGCGCGTCCTCTCCATCTCCTCGTGGTGTTCGGCGCACTTCTTGCTCTTCAGCGTGAAGGCGCCGACCATCGAGGCCATGGCCGCGCCGAGCGCACCGGCAAGGGCGGCCACGCTGCCGCCGCCCGGGGTGGGGGCGCCGCCGGCCGCTTCGTCGAGGTAGCCGCGAACGGTCTGGTCGAGAACGCTGTCCATGGTCGATCTCCCTGCCTGGTGGTCGATGGAACGGGCCGATTGCCCCGCATGCCCGCGCGGACGGGGCGCAGCGCCTTCGGGCGCAAGGCTGTATTCCACCCGATTTCGCGGACGCTGTCAAATGTGGTGCAGCCGGTGGCCGGGGGCCGAAAGCGGTGAACGCGCCTTCAGGCGGGGTCGTCCAGGCCGAAGTGCGCGGTGGTGTGCCGGAGAAAGGAGGCGGCGTCGGGGCAGTCGTTGAGGCCGAGCCGGTAGACGCGCGCGCCCGGCAGCCCCTTGCTCCAGAAGGAGGCGAGCTTGCGGATGTGCCGGGTGGCGCGGTCCTCGCCCATACGCCCGTGGAGCATCCGGTAGCAGGCCACCAGCGCCTCGCCGCGTTCGGCCACGGTCGGCGGGGTCCACGGTGCGCCGGCGAGTTCGGTCCGGATGCGGGCGAAGACCCACGGGTCGCCCATGCAGGCGCGCCCCACCATCACCCCCGCGCATCCGGTGGCGCGCTGCAGCCGGTCGGCCGAGGGGCCGTCGGCCACGTCCCCGTTGGCGACGACCGGAATGCCGACCGCGGCGACGACCGCGGCGATGGCGTCGGCGCGGGCCGGGACGTTGTAGGCCTCTCCGCCGAGGCGGCCGTGGACGGTGAGGAGGTCGGCCCCGGCGTCTTCGACCGCACGGGCGACCTCGAGCGCGTTCGGCGTGCGCGGGTCGGGACCGAGGCGGATCTTCGCGCTCACGGGGGCGTCGGTGGCGCCGCGCATGGCGGCGACGCAGCGCGCGAGGTGGGCCGGGTCGCGCATGAGGGCCACGCCGGCGCCGGCGGCCAGCACCTTCCGCACGGGGCAGCCGCTGTTGAGGTCGACCGCGTCCGCCCCGGCGTCGCGGCAGCGGCGCGTCCCTTCGGCGAGGTGGGCCGGGTCGGCGCCCCAGAGCTGGTACTGGACCGGCCCCTCCTCGGGATGGCGCTCGAGGTAGAAGGCATTGCGCGGGTTGCCCTGGTGGAGCGCCGCGGCGCTGATCATCTCGGTCGCCACCAGGCCCGGTCGGCCGTGGATCCGGCACTGCAGGCGGAAGGGGAGGTGCCCGTAGCCCGCGAGCGGCGCCTGCAGGATGCGGTTCTGGAGGCGGAGGTCCCGCAGCGTCCACGGGGCCAGAAGCGGGTGCGGCGTCATCGGATCTCCGGAGTTCGGGGTGCGGTTGCGGCGGGACGGCGGTTCAGCGCAGGGCGAAGTAGAGGAAACCGCCGCCGCCGGCGACGAGGAGATAGACCACAAAGACGCCCAGCCGGCGCTGCGTCGCCATCACCTTGACGAACTGCAGCGCAACGAAGCCGCTGGCCAGCGCCGCGACGAAGCCGGCCGCCGCCGGTCCGGCCGGCAGCGCGCGCCAGCTCTCGGGCGACTTCAGCAGGTCGTAGCCGGCCGCGCAGGCGACCGCGGGGATCATGAGAAGAAAGCTGAAGCGGACCGCCTCGTCCCGGCTGAGTCCGGCAAAGACGCCGCCGGTGATGGTGAGGCCGCTGCGGCTGACCCCCGGCACCAGCGCCAGCGCCTGCCCCAGGCCCACCACCAGTGTGCCGCTCACCCCGAGGCCGGCCATGCGTCGCTGGAGGGCCTCCTTCCGGTCGCAGGCGAAGAGGAACCCCGCCGTCACCAGGAGCGCCCCGCAGACCGCAAAGGGACTCTGGCGCAACCCGTCGACAATGAAGTCCCGGCCCGAGAGGCCCACCGCAATGGCCGGGAGGGTGCCGAGCGCGAGAAAGCCGAGGACGATGCGGTCGCCCCCCAGCACGCGGCGGATCTCGCGCCAGAAGGTCTGCACCACCACCAGGAGGGTCGCGACGTGGAGGAGAATGTCGAACGCCACCGCGCCGGGCGCGTCCCCCGCGCCGCCGAAGCCGAGGTGCTGCGCCAGGGCCAGGTGGCCGCTGGAGGAGACGGGGAGAAACTCGGTCAGCCCCTGGAGAATGCCCAGAAGCACCGCAGCTCCGTAAGAGAGGGCGGGTTCGGCTGCGTCGGGATTCATTCGGCGTGGAGTCCGGAACTGCCGAAGCCGCCGGCGCCGCGGTCGGTGGCGTCGAGCGCGTCGACCACCTCCACCTCGGCCCGGGCCACCGCCTGCACCACCAGCTGGGCGATGCGCATGCCGCGTTCGATGGTGAAGGGCTCATGCGAGACATTGCCCAGGATGACGCCCACTTCGCCGCGGTAGTCGGCGTCCACGGTGCCGGGGGAGTTGACGACGGTGATGCCGTGCTTGAGGGCGAGTCCGCTGCGGGGGCGCACCTGGACCTCGTAGCCGGTGGGCACGGCGACGGTAAGGCCGGTGGGGATCAGCACCACCGCCCCGGCCTGCAGTGTCAGCGGCGCATCGAGAGCCGCGCAGACGTCCATGCCGCTGGCGCTGGCGGATTTGTACTCCGGCAGGGGCAGCCCTGCGGCATGCGGCAGGCGCTGGATCTTCAGGGGAATGCGTTCCATGCGGTGGGCTCCTCGGGGGTTACTCTTCTTCGCGGATGATGCGCCGGCGGGCGTTCATCCGCATCGACGGGGTGCGTTGTTTGCGGACGTCGGCGAGGAGGCCCTCGACGCGCGTCACCAGCTCGCGCGCGAGGCCGGACTTGGTCGAGGGCGCCGCCTCGGGCGTCCCCTCCCGGCCGATGACGACCGCGTCGGTGCTGACCCCGCCGAAGGCGTGCTGGCTGTTGGCGACGATGACGTCCATCCCCTTTGCCTTGCGCTTGCGGGCGGCGGCCTCGATGTCGATGTGGCTGTCGAGCGAGAAGCCGACGATCACCTGGTCGCTGTGGTTGGGGGCGAGTTCCACCAGGATGTCGGGGTTGCGGGTGCAGCGGATGACGAGTTCGTCGTCGGTCTTGTGGATCTTCTGCTCGGCATAGTCGGCCGGGCGGTAGTCCGCCACCGCCGCGGACATGAAGAGCGCGTCGCACCAGTCGAAGGCCGCGGAGACCGCGCCCAGCATCTCCCGCGCCGAGCGGACCCGGACGGTCTCGACGCCCCTGGCCGGTTCGAGCGTCGTCGGGCCGAGGATGAGGAGCACCTGGTGGCCGGCCGCCAGGCCGGCCTCGGCGATGGCGATGCCCATGCGGCCGGTCGACCGGTTGCTGAGAAAGCGCACCGGGTCGATGTCCTCGCAGGTCGGCCCCGCGGTGACAAGCAGCCGGTAGACCCCCTTGCCGACGGGGGGGAAGAGGCCGAGGGTCGCGGCGACCTCGGCGGACGCGGTGTCAGACGATTGCATCGGGTGTCTCCCGGAGAAGCTGTGCGGCGGCGTCGACGATGGCCTCGGGCGGACTGAGCCGGCCCAGCCCGCGCTTGCCGCTGGCGAGCCGGCCCTCCGCGGGGCCGACGAAGCGGACGCCGCGCTCGCGGAGCGTGGCGGCGTTGGTCTGCGTGGCCGGATGGGCCCACATGCGGTCGTTCATCGCCGGCGCGACGAGGAGGGGCGCCTCGGTGGCGAGGGCGATCGAGGCGAGCAGGTCGTCCGCGAGCCCGAGCGCCAGGCGCGCCAGCGTCTGCGCCGTGGCCGGCGCGACAAGCAGCAGATCCGCCCCCTCCGCCAGCGCGATGTGGCGCGGCTCGAAGGTGTGGTCGACGAACATGCCGGTATAGACCGGCGCGTGGGTGATGGCCTCGAACGCGAGCGGGCGCACGAACTGCTGCGCCGCGTCGGTGAGGACGGTCGGCGCCTCGGCGCCGGCCTTCGTCAGGAGGCTGGCGATCTCGATGCCCTTGTAGGCCGCCACGCTGCCGGTGACGCCGAGGACGATGCGCTTGCCGTCGAGTACGGTGCGGTCAGACATGGGCGTTGGCCTGCAGGGCGTCTTCGGGGCGGCGGCCGCCGTACCAGGCCTCGCGCTCGCCGCCGCGGACGCGGCGCTCCTCGGCGGTGACGATGGCGCGGATGACGGCGAAGGTCGGGTCGATCGCGTCGTTGCAGACGAAGTAGCGGTAGGCGTCGAGCGCCTCGACCTCGCGGCGGGCGATGTCGAGGCGGCGGCGGATCTCGGCGTCGTCCTCGGTGCCGCGGCCGCGCAGTCGGCGCACCAGGTCTTCCGGCGTCGGCGGCAGGAGAAAGATGTCCACCGCGTCGGGATAGTCCGCGCGCAGGGCCGCCGCGCCCTGGACCTCGATGTCGAGGACCACGTGCTGCCCCGCGTCGCGGTGCGCATCCAGGAAGGAGCGCGGTGTGCCGTAGAGGTTGCCGCTGAACTCGGCATACTCGGCGAAGGCGTCCTCCGCGATGGCGGCCTCGAACCCGGCGCGGTCGGAGCAAAAGTAATCGCGCCCGTC
>CAZKKD010000246.1:0-6582 GCA_964553265.1 uncultured Planctomycetales bacterium
GCCGGCCGTCCACGCGCCGCGCCAGCCGCGGCAAGCGGATGCAGGCGCAGGTCATTCTCTACATCGCCAGCCTCATCCTGGCCGGGCTCGGGGCGCTGGCGCTGTACCACATCTTCTTCGCCCCCGACCCCGAGGTCGCCGCGCAGGCGCTCCTGGACGAGGCCGAGGATCTGGCCGGCGGCGGCCAGCCGGAAGCGGCGCTCGACGCCCTCGACGAGCTCCTCCGCCGCTTTCCCCAGAGCCGCGCCGCCGGCCCGGCCGGCGAGATGCGCAACCGCATCGACGTCATCCGCCGCACCGCCGCCATCGAGCGGAGCTACAACATGGGCGGACTCACCCCGCAGGAGGCCATCGACAAGGTCCTTGCGCTGCTGGACCGGGCCCCGCCCGGGGGACCGGCCCGGGAGCGCGTCTCCTCCTTCCTCGATCGCCTCTACGTCGACCGCGACGGCGCCGCCGATGATGGCGACGACGACACCGCGGCCGTCCCGGACGCGTCCGAGGCCTACGCCAAGGTCCTGGAGTACGTCGAGCGCCAGCTCGCCGAGGGCGACCACGCCGACGCCGCGGCGGCGCTGCGCGTCTTTGTGCAGGACCACGCCGGCGCCCCCCAGGCCGCGCAGGCCCGCGAACGCCTGGCCTCCATCGTCGAGGGCGACAAGGGCGCGTTCGAGGAGAGCCTGGCCCGCGCGCGCGAAGCCCGCGAAGAGGGGCGCTTCGCCACCGCCTGGGGGCGGCTGGAGCGCCTGCTGGCGCGCGAAACGCATCCCGACCGCCGCGATGCGGTGCGCGCCGCCATGCTGGAGATCGACGCCGAAATCCGCCAGCGCTTCTATGCCGTCCAGCGCGAGGCGTGGAACGCCTTCGCCAACCTCAAGCCCGACGGGGTGCGCCGCACCGCCGACGATCTGGCGCTCAAGCTGGACGGGCTGCCGTGGCGCAAGCCCGCCGAGGCGATGGAGATCGAGGCCCGGCTGGTCGGGCGGTTCCTGGACAAGCTGCTCGCCACCGTCGACGCCACGGCCGACTACCGCGCCGGCATTCCCGGTGTCGAGGGCGAGGCCCGCCTGGAGAGCGCCCCGGGCGACGCCCTCGCCGCCATCGCCGAGTCCGGCCGGCGTACCGTCATCGGCTGGACCCGGGTGCCCGAGGTCGTGGTCTGGGATCTCCTGCCGCCCGGCGGCCTGGGCGTGGAGGAGCGCCTCGGTGCGGCCATGTACTTCCTCGGCCGTCGGCACTTCGGCTATGCGCTCTCCTACCTGGAGGGCCTCCCCGCGTCGCGGACGACCGAGCTCTTCCGCGCCGAGGTGCTGGCCGGACGGGAAGCGCGGCGCGTCGTGGATGTCTTCGACTTCGCCGCCGACCGCCGCGATCAGAACGAGCGCTGGGTCCCCGCTCCGGGGCACGAGGGCAACATCGACACCTCGGTCGAGCGCCTCGTCCTCTCCGGCGAACACCCGCGCGCGCTGCTCCGCGGCCGCTTCTACCGCCTGGCGAACCTCGCCATCAACGCGGATCTTACCCTCGGTCCCGAAGGGGGCGAGTGCCGGCTGGAGTTCGACGCGGGCGACGACGGCGTCTTCCGCGTCCACCTGCGCCGCGACGGCACGGCGCTCTCGCTCCTCCGTGGGGAGGAGGAGATCGAACGCCGCGACGGCCCCGGCCTCGAGGCGCAGTCGTCCTTCCGGTTGCATGTGCGCGACGGTCGGTCGGTGCCGGGCAGCGGCGGCGACGAGCTCTGCGCGCTCACGTCCGATCGCCTCGGCCGGATGCTTGCGCGGCTGCGCATCGCCTGCGACGCGGTCACCGCCGAGTTCGACAACGTCTTCATCGAGGAAGGCCCCTGACGTCCGGGGCCTCTCCCCCATCCCTGCAGAGGAGTCGCGGCATGGAGCGCCCGCTTCCGCGCCACATCGTCTGGATCACCACCGACCACATGCGCTACGACTGCATCGGCGCGCACGGCAATCCCGCCATGGCCACGCCCAACCTCGATCGCCTGGTCAACGAGGGCATCAGCTTCGACCGCTGCTACGCGCAGAACCCGGTCTGCATGCCGAGCCGCGCCAGCTTCATGACCGGCTGCTACCCCCAGCAGACCGGCGTCACCACCAACGGTCACGAGCTCGCCCCCGACTTCCCCTTCACCCCGGGACGCTGCTTCGGCGCGGCGGGGTTCCACACCGCGCAGATCGGCAAGCTCCACTTCCAGAACCACGAGGACAACGACCTCGACCCCCGCCAGCGCGAGGCCTACGGCTTCGACGTCTGCTGGCTCTCCGAGGAGCCGGGCTGCTACCAGGACGCCTACATGACCTGGCTCGGCGCCGAGCACCCGGAGCTCGTCACCACCTTCCGCGTGCCGCGTTCGTCCGCCCCGGAGCGTTACGTGGAGCGCGAGGGCCGCGTCCTCGACGCCCCCTGGGAGGCCAGCCA
The DNA here is from genome assembly GCA_964553265.1 of uncultured Planctomycetales bacterium. Lineage (GTDB taxonomy): Bacteria > Planctomycetota > SZUA-567 > SZUA-567 > JAFGNG01 > CAZKKD01. Next base: position 2,437 of record CAZKKD010000246.1, read on the forward strand.
TTCCGGCTGGGTGGCGCTCCAGGCCGACCGCTACCTCAGCGGCAACGGGCCGCGCGGCCGCCACATGGTCCACCTCGGCTTCTACGCCCCGCACCCGCCGCTCAACCCGACCGCGGAGATGTTCGCCCCCTACCGGGACGCCACGCTCCCCGCCCGGCAGGCCGGACCCGAGGAGTGGTCCGACAAGCCGCGCCCGCTGGCGGACATGCTGCGGATGTGCGACGACTGGGACGAGGAGCGCCACGACGCCTACCGCCGGCACTTCTACGCGATGGTTACCGGCGTCGACCTGGGGATCGGCCGGGTGCTGGCCTGCCTGGAGCGCCTCGGCGTGCTCGAGGACACCCTCATCGTCTTCACCTCCGACCACGGCGACATGTGCGGCGACCACGGCATGATCCTCAAGGGCCACCACTTCTACGACGAGGTGATGCGCGTGCCGCTGGTCTTGTGGTGGCCGCGCGGCTTCGGTACCGAAGGGCGGCGGGTGGCGGGGCTCACCGAGATGGTCGATCTCCTCCCCACGCTGCTCGAACTCGGCGGCGGCGTGGCGCCCGACCGCATGGCCGGCCGGTCGCTCGCCCCGGCGCTCCTGGCCGGCGAGGCCCCCGAAGGCCGGGACAGCGTCTTCGCCTTCCAGGCCCCGGACAACGCCATGATCCGGACCGAACGCCACAAGTACATCCACTACGGCGCGTCCGGCGGCGAGGTGCTCTTCGACATTGAGGCCGACGGCGAGGACCGCGTCAACCGCGCCGCCGACCCGGCCTGGGCCGATGCGCTCCACGACATGCGCTTGCGCCTCATGCAGCGCGCCCTCGCCACCAGCGCCTCGATTCGCCAGCACCGCCTCCGCTTCTGACGGGCCGGCTCGTCAGGTCGGCCAGGCCAGGGCCCTGGTGGCTCAGGCGCCTGCCTCCGGGAGCTCAAGTAGAAATCGCCAGGCGGGAACGACGCGGATCCGGCCGGAATCGACCTCGATCCGTTCTTCCTCGTTCCGGGTTACGATGGTGCCCGTTTCCAGTCCGTGTTCCCCCATTGCCTCGGCGAGGGCCATGACCTCGCGCTTCCGGGTCCGTGGCTCGACCAGGGACGCGCAGACCTGGAACAGGGCCCTGGTCCGCCCGGAGGCGCCCGTGAAATCCGGGACAACGAAGTCGACCTCGCGCCCGCTCCTGGTCCGCACGTAGTAGATCTCCGGGTGGAGCCGGCGCAGCGCCGTGAACACCAGGTTCTCCAGGAGGTGGCCGGCATTGAGAAGAGTGCCGGACGAGACGGACGTCACCAGCGCCTGATCGATGCAGTAGATCTTTTTCGGGTTGGCCTGGCTCCGGGAGAGAGACGCATCGAAAAGGCGTACGCTGAAGAAGAAATAGGCATCTTCGAACCATTCCAGATAGTCCGACACCGACGCTTTGGGGACCTTGTGGCCGAGTGCTTTCAGGTAGCCGGTCAGCTTGTTGATCGAGTAGAGCGAGGCCGTATTGTCTGCGAGCCAGTGCGCCAGATCGGACACCGCTTTCGGGTGGCTGATGTCGTGCCGTTCCACCAGGTCGCGGAACAGGATGACCTGGAAATATTCCTGGTGCGTCTTGACGCGCAGGTGCCGCCCGAGGTCCACCACCTCGGGGAAGCCACCGGTTTCCCAGTAGGCATCAAACGCCTTGCGGACAAGCAACTGCTTCTTGGTCGAAAGCGATCCGTCGGCGTCGATTCCTCTGGCGTCGAGGAATTCGCGGAACGAGAAGGGAAACAGTTCCCACGACAGGGCGCGCCCGCGCATCTGCGTGGCGATTTCCTTGGACAGCATGCGCGCCGAGGAGCCGGTCAGGTACACCTCGCAATCTTCCGTGCGCATCAGGCGGTCGACGAACGGCTCCCATCCGGGAACGGCCTGGATCTCGTCGAAAAAGCAGACCACCGTTTCCGCGTTCTTCTTCTCGGGGTATATCGAATAGTACGCATCGGCGACCAGGCCCAGGTCCCCGCCTTGAAGGCCGTGCAGCCGATCATCGAAGAAATTCAGATAAAGAACGTTTTCGATGGAGACCCCGCTGTCCAGCAGTCCCTGGATGACCTGGAACAGGTAGGTCGATTTTCCACTGCGGCGCACGCCGATGCAGACAGCCGCTTTGCCGGGCACGGTGTCGAGCGCCAGGCGCCGGGGCACCCCGGTCTGAAGCGCCCGCTCCTGAAAATCCAGAATCAGGGTCTTCAAGCGGTCGAGTATGGACGTAGAATCGGTCATGAAAAGCCCCAGTTATGATGAAATCCGGTAAACTATATTGCCAGTTTGGTTTTGTCTGTCAAGCATGTTTTCCGAGGCGGTCGCTCCACGTTGCAGGTTCAGTGGCCGGTCCGGCCGGGCGGAACGGTGGCTGTCGGGGGCATGTGTTCGTACGGGCGTCTTTCGTCGCCGGACAATTTTCCCCGAAAACGTGCGGGGCGGCCTCGCGCGACTGCCTTTCGTAATGTATTCTCCAACAGGGGATTGTGGGCTGGTTTGGCCGTCCGCCGGGCCCGCCTCCGTCCGGACGGCGGCGGCGGGGTGCGATTCCGGCCCCGCGGGGTGAACCTTTCCGGCGGCGACGCGTTTCAGAGGAGTGCCATGGTGAAGACTGACGCGGAACTCATGCTCGAATTCCAGGCCGGGGACGCCGAAGCGTTCGACGCCTTGCTCAGTCGACACCAGGTGGGGCTGTACAACTTCTTCCTCCGGCTGCAGAGCAACGCCGCGGAGGCGGAGGATCTGACGCAGGAGGTCTTCTGGAAGCTCTACCAGCACGTGGACCGGTACGAGGTGCGGGCGAAGTTCACCACTTACCTCTACCGGATCGCGAAGAACGCCTGGCTCGACCGCGTGCGCAAGCGCACCCGCCGCGGGCCGATGGCATCGCTGGACCGGACAGACGAGAGCGGGCAGAGCCTGTACAGCCGCATCCCCGGCGCGCCGGACGACCCGCTCGACCGGCTGGTGGCCGGCGAGGTGGGCGACGAGATCCAGGCCGCCGTGACCGCGCTGCCGGAGGAGCAGCGCATGGTCTTCGTCCTGGCGGAGGTGCAGGAGATGCCCTACGCCGAGATTGCCGAGACGCTGGAAATTCCGGAAGGAACGGTCAAGAGCCGGATGCACAACGCGGTCCAGAAGTTGCGCAAGCGCCTGCAGCATCTGCAGCGGGCCTGACCGCGGCGACGACTTCGGCCCCCGCCCGACGGCGGCGGGCCCGGGCAGCAAGGAGCACCGACCCATGCAGTGCAACGAACTGGAACAGGAACTGGTCGCCTACGACCGCGGCGAACTCGCCCCCGAGGACGCCGGCCATGTCGACGCGCACCTCGCCGATTGCGAGGCCTGCCGCCGCCGCCTGGCCGAGATCCGCGAGACGATGCGCATCGTCCGGATGGGGCTGGTGGCGATGGAGCCGAGCGCCGACTTCCGCCTGCGGCTGCGTGAGCGCATCCGGCGGGGCTCGCACCACGTCAGCGGCTGCAGCAGCCGCCGGTTCCTGACCCGCGGCCCGCAGGAGCGCCGCACCTTTGCCGAGGCGCTGCGCGATCGCATGCGCCGGAGCCCCTACCTGCTCTACAGCCTCGCGGCGCACGCGGCGGTGCTGCTCATCGTGGTCGGGTGGGCGGCGTACGCGTGGCGCGCGCCGGCGGAGGGGCGTCCGCCGCTGGACGGCCCGCAGGTGGTTCGCGACCGCGCGCAGGCGCTCCGCGACGCCCGCATCACGGCGTGGACGACGCGCGTGCCGTTTGCCGACCGCCGCGTGCCGCTGGCGCGGGTGCAGCCGGCGAAGGCGGTCTACGTGGGCGAGGATCACGAGGACGGCTGCCTCTGGCTCTACCCGGTCGGCGGCCAGGGCGGGGTGGGGGAGGATGCCTTCCTCGATCGTCTGCCCGACGGCGCGGCCACGCAGTTTACGCGCGTCCCCACCGGTCCGGAGGGCGACGTGGTCCTGCCCGAACCGCTGACCGAGGCGTTCCTCGCCGACGCGGAGGAGGTGGTGCTCGTCGACCTGCGCAACGTCCCGCGCAAGGAACGTCTGGAGGTCTGGAGCGCCGCGCGCTGGGAGAGCTACGTCAAGTCTGGGCACGCGGCCACGCTCCGCGGCGAAACGGCCGTGATCCTCCGCCTCGACCGCG
>CAZKKD010000247.1:0-6553 GCA_964553265.1 uncultured Planctomycetales bacterium
AACGCGGCCGAGATGAAGCATGGCCCCATCGCCCTCATCGACGAGAACATGCCCGTGGTGGTCATCGCGCTCAAGGGGCGTCGCTACGAGATGATCCTCGGCAACGTCCAGGAGGTGAAGGCCCGCGGCGGGCGTGTGCTGGCCATCGCGAGCCACGACGACGACTACATCGAGACGCTCGCCGACGACGTCATCTACATCCGCGCCGAGAACGGCATCATGAACAGCATCCTCTGCAGCCTGCCGTTGCAATTGCTGGCCTACCACATCGCGGCCGCGCGCGGGTGCGACGTCGACAAGCCGAAGAACCTCGCCAAGAGCGTCACCGTGAAGTAGGCCCCCGGCGGGCCGGGCAGCCGGCCGGGGACAGCGAATTGCGCATCGAACCGTCATCCGGACGGGGAGGGCACGCCCATGTCCGCGGATCTGGCCAAGATACTGGAGCGCGCCGGCGTTCCGCTCGAACGCATCCGGCACCGCAACGACGCGCCCGTCCGCGACGGGCGGTATGTCCTCTACTGGATGCAGGCCGCCCAGCGAGCCGCCTGCAATCCGGCGCTCGAGGTGGCGATCCGCTACGCCGACGCCCGTGGTGTCCCGGCGGTCGCCGCGTTCGGACTCACCGACCGCTATCCCGGCGCGACACTGCGGCACTATGCCTTCCTGCTCGACGGCCTGGCCGAGACGGCTGCGGCCCTGGCCGACCGTGGCATCCCGCTGGTGATCCGCCGCGGCGAGCCGGACGCGGTCGTGGCCGAACTCGCGGCGGATGCGGCGCTCGTCGTGGTCGACAGCGCGCACACCCTCGCCCCCCGCGCCTGGCGTGACCGGGCCGCGGTTGCGCTTCCGTGCCGGCTCGTGCAGGTGGAGGGCGAAACCGTCCTCCCCCCGGATCTCGTTTCCGACAAGGAAGAGTACGCCGCGCGCACCATCCGGCCGAAGATCCACAAGCGGCTCGATGCGTTTCTGCGCCCCCTGCGGGAAGCGACGCCGAAGCGTGACGGGTTGGGCCTTCGGTTCGACGGGCTGGACCCGGCGGGGCCGGAGGCGATCCTGACCGATCTCGACGTGGACCGCACCGTCCCGCCGGTGGCCGATTTTTCCGCCGGGACCACGGCGGCCGAGGCGCGCCTGCGCCGCTTTCTCCGCACCGGCCTGCCCGTCTACGACACGGCCAACGACGACCCCCTCGCCGCCGGCGTAAGCGGCCTCAGCCCGTACCTTCACTTCGGCCAGATCGGGGTGCTGCGGGTCGCACTGGCGGCCCGGAAGGCCTGGGCCACGGAGGCCGCGCGGGCGGCGTTCCTGGAGCAGTTGATCGTGCGCAGGGAATTGGCGGTCAATTTCGTAAGAAGAAACAGACGATATACCGAGTACGGGCGGGCCATCCCCGAGTGGGCGCGCGCCACCCTGGCCCGGCACGCGTCCGACCCCCGCCCGGCGACCTACACGGAGGAGGAGCTGGGCGCCGCCGCAACGCACGACCCCTGCTGGAACGCGGCGCAGACCGCGCTCGTGCGGACCGGGCGGCTGCACAACCGGATGCGGATGTACTGGGGCAAGAAGATCCTGGAGTGGACGCCACAGCCCGAAGCGGCGTACGCCCTGGCGCTCCGCTTCAACGACCGGTACGCCCTCGACGGGCGCGATCCCAACGGCTACGCCAACGTGGCGTGGTGCTTCGGGAAGCACGACCGGCCGTGGAAAGAGCGCCCCGTGTTCGGCGCCGTGCGGTACATGAACGAGGCCGGCCTGCGGCGCAAGTTCGATGTCGACGCCTGGGTCGCCCGGCAGATGGAAGGTGGTTCCTGATGCTTGCCGCCACCAATCCCGACTGGATCTTCGTCCCCTGGGACCAGATCGATACGCTGGAGAGTGTCGACCCGGTCGTCATCCTCTTCGTGCTGCTTGGAGGGCTGGTGGGGTATTACCTCTACCAGCGGCGCCGGGATCGTTTGCGGGAGGAACGCCGGGTACGGGCGGAGCTCGCGAAGCGGTTCTCTCTGCGTGGACTGACCGAGGCGGAGAGCGAAGCGCTCATCGACAGCATCACCCGCAGCCGGGCCACGTCCCCGAAGAGCGCGGTCAGCTCGGAACCGTATTTCCGCGAATTCGTCGCTCGCGTGCTGGCCCGGCGCTACGGCGATGACCTGGCCCTCCGCGTTCGGGACAAGCTCTTCCGCCAGCCCCCACCCCGCGTCGCGGACGAAGCCGGAGAGGCGGCCGAGGGCGCCGCAGTCGAAACGCCCGAAGAAGAGGCGCAGGCCGATCCCGAGCAGACCCGGCGCCTGCGCGTGGGCCAGCAGATGCGGTTGACGTTCGAGGACTTCGTCGGCAGCGTGCCCGCGGTTGTCATCAACGTCAAAGAAGAGGGCTTCCTTATCGGGCTCATCGCCGGCGGCGGGCAGAACCTGGATCGGCGACCGCGCCTGCGGGTGGCCGGAGTCTTCACCGAGGGCACGGCGCTGCTCTCGTTCCGGAGCGAGGTGCTGGAGTTTGTCGAGGGCAAGATGCTTGCCTGCCGCATCGCCCATACCCACCGGGTGGCCCGCCTGCGCGACCGGGCGGAAACGCGGGTGAAGCTGCTGCGCCCGGCCCGGTTCCTGCACCTTTCCGAGGCCGACATGACCAGCGGCAGCGTCGCCGACGCCGGTCGGGCCTCCAGCATTCACGAGGCGCACGAGGCGCAGCTCCGCGACATCAGCCTCGGCGGGTGCGCGCTGACGACCGTCGCCGACCTGCCGTTTGCGAAGGGGGATCACCTTCACATCACCTGTGCGCTCGCCGACGGTGCTTCGCCGGTGGCGTGCCTCGGACGGCTTGTCGGCCACAACCCCTTCGGCAAGGGCGAGCGGATGCTGCACGTCGAGTTCGAAGCCCTCGACGACGAGACCCGCCAGACCATCGCGCTCGCCATGGCCCGCGCGCAGGAAAAGGCCCCCCCGGCCGCCGGGCCGGGCACGCTGACCTGATCCCCGCTCAACCGCCGGACCCGGTCGTCACCCGGACCGTCCGCGGCGGGCCGCCCTTGCGCTCGATGTCGTCGGGCCGGTCGACGTTGTAGGTCCACGGCCCCATCCCGTCGATGCGCGTCCCGAAGGCCTCGATCCAGTCGCCGTCCACCAGGCCCGCCCGGATCGTTCCGTCCGCTTCGCGCCGGATCCAGCCCGCGCGTCCGCGGAAGGCGATGCCGTCGAATGTCTCTTCAATCAGGTCGTCGTGCAGGAAGACGTAGTCGGTGTATTCCGGCGTCTCGACCCGCATACCGTGCGCGCCGGCCGGGGCGAGCGTCACGTCCCGTTCCCGCTCCTTCGCGAAGAGCAGCGTCCGGTAGATCCCGTCCTTCCGGTTGTAGAGGCGGACGTAGGCCTGGGCGTGGTCCTCGGGGCGGGAGCGCTCCTTCTGGCCCCGCTGGCCGGGCGTGAAATGGCCGGTCTCCGCGTCGTACTGCGCCGGGTGCTGGACCAGCACCTCCAGGTCGAGATCGAACCGGCCCGCCGCCCGCACCGCGCCGCCGGCGTCCTCGAACGCGTCGGCCACGGCGTGCAGGTTGTACCGGTGCGGCACGTCGCCGTAGACCCGGTCGAAGACAGCGAGGTAGTCGGGCTTGACGAAGAGGAGCTTGCGCACCTTCCAGGTCTTCGGCCCCACGGGGTTGGCGTCGCCGATGTAGTGGTAGGGCGTGGTGGTGCGGTCCTGCGTCTTGTCGCGGTTGTCGATCTCCTCGAAGGTGCGCACCCGCCCCCACAGAAGCTTCAGCGTCACCGGCATCTCGCAATGGGTGTAGTCGAACGCGGGGGAGAAGACCAGGCCGGCCAGGTAGCCCCGCCGCAAGGCGTCCTGGTCCGGGATCTCCACGATGTTGTGCGAGGCCCCGATGCCGGCGTCCTGCGTGTAGGTTCCGTATTCCATGCAGAGCGGGGTCCCCTTCGCGTACCAGTTGAACGCGGATTCGTCGTTCTCGTAGTGATCCTTCCAGAATCCGATCTTCTGGAAGAGGTAGCTCTCCTTCTCTTCGAGGTGCCGGTGCCGCATGGCCACGCCGATCTCGTCCATGTGTTCGCTTGCGCAGCGCGGCAGGTCGTACGCCCGGTCGGGCACCCGCGCCATGCCGGCGAAGACGGCGGGGTAGTGCTCGGCGAGGGTGAGAATGGGCTCCTGGCGCTGGTAGATGGCCATGCAGGCGTGCCGCAGCGGATCGTCCACGGGGAGCTCGGAGGCGTACGCGAGCAGGAACTGCCCCCCCTGCTGCGGCAGGACCGCGTTGCCGATGCCCGGCCAGGTCCAGGCGTCGAAGCGCTTGTCGCGCGGGCCGAAAAACCGGCAGAGCCAGTCGGCCATCTTCCGCACGCGCGTGTCCATGAAGTAGTCGATCCCGCAGCGCTGTTTCAGCGTCCGGAAGGTGATGACGAAGTAGCTGAAGGTGTAGAGCGCGTAATTGATCGATTCCTCCCACGCGCCGCTGTCGCCCATGTAGGCGTCCAGTTGCCGCTCGATGTCCTCGATCGCCTTCCGCCGCCAGGAGAGGGCGTCCGGGTGATCCGGAAAGACGGCCGAGATCTGCGCCAGCGCGCAGAGCGGATCGGACTGAAAGTTCGGCAGGCTGTTGGTCCAGACCAGCCGGTCGGGCTTGTGCTCGCCGCCGTAGGCATAGAAGTCGCGGGTCGACTCCGGGTGGTCCGGATGCTTCCACGACTTGCTGTGCGGCCAGCGCCCCTCGTCGCAGATGCGCCGCGCCGCGAAGACGAAGTAGGCGTTGAGCGTCCGGAGCTGCTCGTCGCTCAGCCATGCGTCCCGGCGGAGGATCTCGTACCCCAGCAGCATCCCCCGCAGCCAGCGCGAGAAGCCGATCACGCTCTTCTGGTAGTCTCCGTTCCCGTCCCGGTAGCCCTGCCACTGCCGCACCCAGCGCTGGAACTGGGCCAGCAGGAGGTCGTAGATCCGCTGCCGGCGCTCGTCGGACGGGTCGACGAATGCCGCAAAGACCGCGAAGTGCGAACCCCAGCGGTCCGGTTCTTCGCCGATGGTTTCGACGGCCCGGGCCAGCGGCGCCAGGCCCGCGGTGCGCTCGGGCAGGGCCGCGCGCATCTCGCCGGGATCGAAGAACGCCGGCGCGTCCGCGACCGAGGCGTCGAAGACCCCGTCCCCGCCGAGGTCCAGGTGCTCGTCCAGGCGCAGCAGGTTCCACTCCGCCTGCAGCCGGTGATAGACCAGCCGCCGGTCGTCGGTGAACTCGCGCTCCAGCGGCCCGGCATGGAGCAGCCACTGCCGGGCGCCGCTCACCAGCGACGCCGTCCAGCGCGCCGCGCCGTCGGCGACGGTGACCTCCGGCATGTTCTCCACCGGTTCGCGCCAGTCCTCGCCGCGCACGCCGACGACGCCGAACATCCCCGCGTCCGTCTGTGCACTGTTGTAGAAGGCGAACCAGCCGCGGTTGTTCGGGATGAAGTAGGCGTTCAGGACCGGCATCTGCAGCCGGCAGAGGATGTCGGCGGGGCGCTCGCGGTCAATCGGTTCGTCGGTGGGTTGCTTCTCGTTGCAGAAGTCGGGTCCGCGGTGTGAGAGGATGCGGTCGACCCGGCCTTCCGGATTGAGCGTCCAGGTCAGCGCCCCGCCCATCCGGAGCTGCATGCGTTCCTCGACGTGGATGATGGGCTCGTCGCGGAAGCAGCGGAGGCGCAGCGTGTAGCGGCGGCGCTCCGCAAAGCGGTAGACGAGCTCGTACTCGGTAAAGAGCGCCCCATCGCCAATCCGCCGCAGGGTCGCATCTTCGAACGCCCCCTCCGACCGGATCGCACAGGTGAATGGCCATCCCGCGAACGCGCCGAACGGCCCCGCCACGCCCTCCGGGCCGGGCGTCGGCGCCGGGATGCGGAGTTCGCAGCCGCCGTAGCCGATGGGGGCGCCGTCGTCGAGGGGGATCGCCGCGACGGTGAAGTCGGTGAGCGTCGCTGTGTCGGCGTCGGCGGGGTCGAAGACGATCCTGTGCGTCTGGCCGGCATCGAACCCCAGCCGCAGCAGCACCTCGGCGCCGCTGCTATCGACCGCGCCCGTATACTGGAACGGATGCGGACTTCCGTTCAGCGTGCAGCCGCGTGCGTCCCCGGGGGCGGTGTCCGGCAGGCGCAGGCGGACGTACTGCTCGGTCCAGGAGGTGCTGAGCGGGCTCTTCAGGGTCAGTGTGACAGGCATCGCGTACTCCTGCGGCCGCGGGGGAGAGGGGGACGGAGCGGGGAAGGGCGGCCGGCCGTTTCCGCCTTCCGCCCGCGCACCTTACCAGACGCGCTTTCGAGCCGCAACCGAATCGGGGAGATTGCTCCAATCTTTTTTGGGCAAGGTGTATAGTGTTCGGCGCGGCCCCGGTGGCATCTGTTCCGCGGCAGGGCGGTGGGCCGGTGTTGCTTCGGCGGGGTGGACCGGATGTGGGCGCAAGGCGGGGCATCCGGGATCCCGGATGCCCCGTTGTGGTTGGCGCGTTGTCGCGGGACGGAGGCCCTGTCGCCTACTCCTCTTCTTCCATCGAGTCGTAGAACTTCACGATGTTGCCCGGCTC
>CAZKKD010000248.1:0-6456 GCA_964553265.1 uncultured Planctomycetales bacterium
TGCACCCGGCCGGCCGTGTAGATCTCCGGCGCCGGGGGGGCCACGTCGAGTTCCGGGTAGGCCGGCTCGCGCCCGCCGGCGGCCTCGCCGGGCGGCGGCGGGGGCGGGGGGCGCTCGTCGTCGCGGAACCAGCGCACGGGGTTCAGCTTCTTGATGCCGGACGTCAGCCCCCCCAGCTTCGGGGTCGGCACGTCCAGCGTGCGCTCGCCGATGTCGGGCTTGGGGCGCTCGGTGGCGTCGAGGGCCTGCAGGCGCTCGCGGGCGCGGGCGGCCTCCTCGGTGCCGGGGTAGCGCTCCAGGATCTGCCGATAGGTGAAGATGGCCGCATCGTAGCCGCGCGGGTTGCTGCGCCGTTCGTAGAAGCCGCCGGCCTTCAGCATCCGCTGCGCGTTCTGCGTATTGAGGTCCTCGATGCCGCGCTCCACCTCCTGGCGCAGCCGGCCGCCCTGGTCATTTGCCGCCCCGGCCGACTGAGCGGCGCGGAGCGTCTCGAGGTACTTCAGCGCCAGCGCCACGTTGCCCGAGGCCACCGCCCGCTGGTAGCGCGCCAGCGGGGCGAGCTCGGAGCGCGGGAAGCGGTCGAGCAGCGTGTCGAACCGCCGGATCGCCTCTTCCTTCTTGCCGAGCTCCAGGTACGCCCGCCCGCTCTGCAGGAGCGCGTCGTCGGCGAAGGGGCCGAACTCGTCGTGCCCCAGCACCGCGTCGAACACCTCCGTCGCCGCGCGCAGGCTGCCGGCACGGCTGCGTTCGCGCAACAGCGACACCGGCGCCCCCTCCAGGAAGCGGTTGCCGATGCGGTACTCCAGCTGCAGCAGGGTCTCCCGGTGCGCCGACTTCGGATACTGGCGCAGGTGCTCCTCGATGGTCTGGAAGCTGTCGTAGTAGTTCTCGCACTCGAAGAGGCTGTCGGCCAGCAGGCGCATCGCCTCCTTGGCCTCCGGCGCGTCGGGCCAGGAGCGGATGAGGTGAAAGTACTGCCGGCAGGCGTCGTAGAACTCGCCGCGCGCCTGCCGTTCCTTGGCGTAGATGAGCTGCTCTTCGGGGGCGCCCCGGGCGGATCCTTCCATCCGGGCCCAGCCCGCGCTGCGCGTCCAGCGCCACGGGTCGGCCTGCTCCCCGCCGCGGGCCGGCGCGATCACCGTCAACGCCGCACCCAGCACCAGTCCCGCCGCGGTCGCGCGCCGCGTCCTCTGCATCGTCCGTTTCATTGCGTCTCCGTCTCCGGTTCCGCCGCGGGGGCCTCGCCGAGCAGGGCCTCGGCCTCGGCTGCCGCTTCCGTCCCGGAGTAGTCCTTGATCAGCTTCTCGAGCAAAAACCGTCCCGACCGGCGGGCGCGCGCGTCGCGGCTCCGCAGATAGAAGCGCGCCGAGGCCAGCTTGGCGCGGGCCCGCTCTTCGTGCAGGCGCCCGCGCAGTTCGTCCAGCCCGGGCGGGCGGCGCCCCTCCGGCAGTTGGTCCAGCGCGGCCAGGCGACCGGCCGCTTCCTCCAGGTTCTCGGTCCGCACCGGCTCGCCCGGCGGCGGCGTCAGGAGCGCCCGCGCAGCGGTCCGTTCCGCGGCCGGCGCCCACGGGCTGTCCGGAAAGCGCCGCAACAGCCGCCGGCACGCCGCCAGCGCCCGGTCGGGCCGGCCCAGTCGCTCTTGCGCCCGCGCCACCCCGTACAACGCCCGGGCCGCGCAGGGACCTTCCGGATCATTATAGTGGGCGGCCGCGAAAACGCGAGAGGCAGTCTGCAACGCTTCTGCACTTTTTCCGCCCGTGTTTTCCCCCGTCCTGCCCGCCTGGTCGGCGCTTTGCAGCAGACGCTCGCCAATCTCAATTTCGAGACGGCACCGCTCGGTCAGCGCTTCCGGCGCCGGCGGACTGTCGGGAAAGCTCTCCTCGACCGCTTCGAAGGCCTCCTCCCAGCGTTCCAGCCCCGCCAGGACCCGCGCGCGACCGAGGTGCGCCGCGGTCCGGACCGTCTCGTCCCGGGTCTGGAACAGGATCTTGTCGTACACGTCCAACGCCTTCTCCGGATTGTCTTTCCGGAGCCAGTCCGCGTAGGCGAGGCGCTTGCGCTCCGCCGCCGCCCCGTCGGCCGGGGCGTCCCCGTCCGTCGCCGCGTCCCCGTCCGTCGCCATGCGCCCGTCGGGCGGGACGGTCCCGTCCGGGCGGGGGGTTGTCCCCTTTGTGTCGCCGATGACGGCCGTGTCCCGCGCCAGATCCGGGCCGGGCGTCGGTTCGGCGGCCCCGGCACGCCCGCCGGACGCGCACAGACACGCCAGCGCCACGCCCAGCACCCACCACCGCGCGCCCCCGATCCCGTCGGCCTGCCTCGGCATTGCACCGTTCTCCTGCCCATCTGCTGCCGGCCCGAGGCGCACCGGCGACCGGCGGCAATAGCTGCCGCAACCCGCAAGAAACACACCGGTTGCATATTGCGGCCCCGGCGGAAATCCTTTCACGCCGCCGCCGGCCGCTCCAGGATCCGCTGCAGGAACGCCCCGCTGCGGATCCGCCGGCCCGTCTGCGCGCGCAGGAGCGCCAGCGCCGCGGCCCACGCCCCGCGCAGGTCGCCCGCCCGCAGCGCCAACCGGTCGGCGCGGTCGAACCCCGTCCGCGCGCAGTACCGCAGCGCCTGCCGGACCGGCGGCGCGAGGGGCTCGGCGCGCGGCTCGGTCCGCCGGCAGTCCGCGCAGACCACCCCGCCGTGCTCCGGCGCGAACCAGGCTTCCACCCCGTCCACCGCCGCGCCGCAGCCCGCGCACGCCTCCCACGTCGGCCCGAACCCCGCCGCCCGCAGCGCCGCAAGCGCATACACCACCGCCGCCGGACCGGCCGCCCCGCCGGCATCGAGATGCGCAAGCCCTTCGAAAAGAAGACGATACAGCTCCGGCGCCGGCTCTTCAGCCACCGAGAGCGCCGCCGCGCACTCGGCCATGCACGCACCCACGGCAAAGCGCGCCACGTCCGCGCGCAGGGCAACGTGTTCGCGGACCGGCTCGAAGGCGCTGGTCACGTGCAGCGCCCCGCCGGCGCGGTGGTAGTAGACCAGTTCGCCCTCGTGCAGGAGGTCGATCCGGCCGAAGAGGCTGCTCTTCGGGCGGCGGCACCCCTTCGCGACGGCCTCGACCAGGCCCGCGGCCGGGGTGAGGAAGCCGACGACAAGGCTGCTGCCGCTCCAGGGGACGCGGCGGACGACAATGGCCTCGGTCTTGCGGAGGTCGGCCATGGGAATCCCCGGGGGGCAGACAGCACGGCGGGACGCGGGCGGACAGGCGGCCCGGTCCGGCAGCGTCACCTTCCGGCTGGCGGAGAATCGGAACCGCGGACCCGGACGCACACGGAGACCTGTCGAAGCCGTGTGTTGCGTGACAGCGTCGTCATGCCTCGCCCCCGGTGTGCTGCGCTGTTCGTGCGATAGCCTTCGGCGTCCGTCCGCGTACACGTATGCTGTGCTGTGGAAGCGAAGAGGCGCTGTCGTGCCGGCAGCCTGCGGAAAGCCTATCCGGCGGCCTGCCGCGGGAGCTCCGCCTCGACGGCCTCCTGTTCGGGCAGGAGGCGCACGCGGACGCGTCCGACCTTGCGCTCGTCCGACGAGACGATGGTGAACTGCACCCCGCTCCAGACCAGGTTCTCGTTCGGGGCGGGGATGTGGCCGAGCTGGTCGAGGATGAAGCCGCCGATGGTCTCGTAGTCGCGATCCTCGGGCAGAAGCCGCGCGCCGAGGGCCTCGTTCATGTCGTGGACGTGGGTCCGGGCATCGACGTCGTAGATCCCCTCCCCGACCTCGCGCAGGAGCACGTCTTCCTCGGTGTCGTACTCGTCCAGGATCTCGCCCACGATCTCCTCGACCACGTCCTCGATGGTGACCACCCCGGCGGTGCCGCCGTACTCGTCCAGCACCACGGCGATGTGGGTCTTGCGTTCCTGCAGCTCCCGCAGAAGCTCGCCCACGTTCTTCGTCTCGGGGACGAAGATGGGCGGGCGGAGAATGTCGCCCAGCGGCGGGTAGGCCGTGCTGTCGCGCCCCCAGAGCTCGAGCGCGTCCTTGACGTGAAAGATGCCGCGGATGTTGTCGCGCGTTTCCTCGTAGACGGGGATGCGGCTGAACCCCCGCTCCAGGGCCAGCGCCACCGCGTCCTCCACCGAGGCCCCGATGCTGATGGCGCAGACGTCGGTCCGCGGCGTCATGATGTCGGAGAGATCGCTGTTCTTCAGGTCGAAGATGTTGACGATCATTTCGCGCTCGTCCTCTTCGACCACGCCCTCGTGCTCCCCGTCGGTGACCGCGGCGATGATCTCCTCGCGGTCCTCCTCGTCCTCCTCCTCCTCGTCGCCGGCGAAGAGGGCGAGCAGGCGCGCCTCGCCCCAGGACAGGAGCGCGCCGAGCGGGCGGAACGGCAGCGTGAGGAACCACAGCGGCCGCGCCAGCGCGACCAGGGTCTCCTCGGTGTGAAGGCGGGCGATGGCGTTGACCAGCGAAGCGCCCACCAGCAGCGGCGCCCCCAGAAGCGCCAGGAGCGTCCCCAGCGGCACCGTCCCGCCCCAGCGCAGCAGGCCGAAGGAGACGTACGCGCCGACGCTGAGCACACTGAGAATGGACGCGGTGTGCGAGAGCGACGCCCCTTTCGTCAGAAAGGGCTCGCAGAACCAGCGGGCGCCCGGCCCCGTCCTGGCCTTGTCCAGTACGTCCTCGAGCTGGGTCCGGCTGTAGAGGAAGATGAGGGCGTCGGCCAGCATGCCGCCGGTCGCCAGCCCCAGAAGACCCGCTGTCAGGAGGAGATCGGTCGTACTTATCGGTTTTCCCTTTGCACCAGCGACCCGGCCCGCTGCCCCCGGCGCGGTTGCGGCGGGAGGAGGGCGGCAGTCCGCCCGGACCGGTCGGTTCTTCCGTCACGCATCGGCGGCGCGCCGACGGCACGTCGCCGACCCCACACTATACCACAAACTTCCCGTCTGCCAAGACTTTCCCGCAGCCGGCAGGGTCATTCAGTTCTCCCTCTCCCGCTGGGAGAGGGCCGGGGTGAGGGCCCCGGACGGTGAAAAACCCCTCACCCTGACCCTCTCCCAGCGGGAGAGGGGAGCCCTTTTCGAACCGTCGCAGCCCAGTCCAGGTTGAAACAGCGGAAACTGAATGACCCTGCGCAACCGGCGGCCGATCGCGCTCAGTCTCCGTCCGTCTCGGCGTCCCACTGCGGGGTGATGCCGTGGCGGGCCAGCGCGGCGGCCTCGGCCCGGCGCATGGCGGTCCGGTCGTCCGGGTCGTGGTCGTCGAAGCCGAGAATGTGCAGCAGGCCATGCACCGCGTAGAGGGCCAGCTCCCCGGCCGCGTCCACGCCGCGGTCCCGCGCTTCGCGGGCGGCGAGGTCCCGGTTGATCGCCACGTCGCCGAGGCGGCGGCAGCCGTCGTCGGGATCGATGGCCCCGTCGGGATAGGCCAGCACGTCGGTCACCCCGTCGCGCCCGGTGTGCCGGGCGTTGAGGCGCACCATGCCCGCATCGTCGAGCACCGCGAGGTCGAGGCTGACCCGTTCGGGCGGGTCCTCCGAGCGCACCGCAATCTCGCCGTCGAGCAGGTCGGCCAGCAGGCGGGCCGTCGACGCCGGCAGCGCGGGGACGGCGTGGATGCGGATCATCGCGCCGCCTTCCGCCCGCGCGGGGCGTCGCCGTCGGGGTAGCGCACGCGGCTGTGGTACATGGCGTTGAGGGTGCGGGCGAAGCTCTCCTCGATGGCCCGCAGGTCGCGGAAGCTGAGGGGCGAGTCGTCGAGCTGCCCGTCCATCAGCTTCTCGCTCACGATGCGGTGGACCAGGCGCTCGATGTGCGCCGGGGCCGGCTCGGCCAGCGACCGGCTGGCCGCCTCGACGCTGTCGGCGAGGAGCACGATGGCGGCCTCGCGCGTCCGGGGCCGGGGGCCGGGATAGCGAAACGCGCTTTCGGGCACCTCGTCCGGATCGTCGGCCTGCTCCAGCGCCCGCCGGCGGAAGAAGCCCACCTTGCCGGTCCCGTGATGCTGTTCGATAATGTCGAGGATGGCGCGGGGCAGCTCGTAGGCGCGCCCCATCTCCACCCCGTCCTTGACATGCGCGGTGATGATGAGCGTGCTGATGGTGGGGGCCAGGTCATCGTGCCGGCTGCGGCCAGTGTCGTTTTCGGTGAAGTAGCCGGGCTTGACGATCTTGCCGATGTCGTGGTAGTAGCTCGCGACCCGCGAAAGAAGCGGGTTCGCCCCGATGCGCTCGGCGGCGGCCTCGGCGAGGTTGCCCACCACCACGCTGTGGTGGTAGGTGCCCGGCGCCTCCAGCACCAGCCGCCGGAGGCAGGCGTTCTCCTGGTCGGAGAGCTCCAGCAGGGTGACGTTGGTCGCCGCGCCGAACGCGCGCTCGATCATCGGCAGGACCACCGTCAGCAGCCTCCCCCCCGCCAGCCCCGCCAGGGCCATGCCATGCCCGGAGTAGCCCTGGGCGTAGTA
>CAZKKD010000249.1:0-6413 GCA_964553265.1 uncultured Planctomycetales bacterium
ACACCGAGGACGCGCTCCGGCGGGTCCTGGCGGTGCTCCGGCCGCTCTGCACGGGACGCCTCTCGGTGGTCTTCGGCTGTGGCGGCGACCGGGACACCGGCAAGCGCCCGCTCATGGCGCGGGCGGCCGAGGAGCTGGCCGACCGGGTGGTGGTAACCAACGACAACCCGCGCACGGAGGATCCGCGACGCATCTTCGACGACATCCGCAACGGTTTCGCGGGGCCGGAGAACGTCGTCTTCGAGCCCGACCGCGCCGCCGCGGTGCGCGCCGCCATCCGCGACGCCCGGCGGGGGGATGTGATCCTCGTCGCGGGCAAGGGGCACGAGGACTACCAGGTCCTCGGGCGCAAGCGCATTCCCTTCGACGACCGGGCGCTGGTCCGGGACGCCGTGGGCGCGTAAAACGGAACGCGATACGCGAACGGAACGACAACGAGGAAGGACTCCGATGCGAGCCACCCTGGAACAGTGCGCCCAGTGGAGCGAAGCGCGCCCCGTCGGCGATCCGCAGCTGCCGATCGAGGGGGTGTACGCCGACAGCCGCCTCTGCCGGGACGGGAGTCTCTTCGTCGGCATCGCGGGGCCGCGCTTCGACGGCAACGAGTTTGTCGAAGCCGCCTTCGCCAACGGCCCGGTCGCGGCGCTGGTGCAGGACGAGAAGCACCTGGGCGGTCGGCCGGGCCTGATGGCCGACGACACCATCGCCGCGCTCGGCAAGCTGGCGCACGGGTACCGCATGAGCCTCGACATCCCCTGGATCGGCCTTACCGGCAGCAACGGCAAGACCACCACGCGCGAGATCCTCGCCTGCATCCTGCGCACGCGCGGGCCGGTGGTGAGTTCGCTCAGGAACTACAACAACAACATCGGCGTCCCGCTCTCCATCCTCTCCGCGCCGGAAGGGGCCTGGGCCGGGGTGATCGAGATCGGCACCAACGCTCCGGGCGAAATCTATCCGCTCGCCTGCCTGCTGGCGCCGAAGATGGGGATCATCACCACGGTGGGGCGCGCGCACCTGGAGGGCCTCGGCTCGCCCGAGGCGGTGGCGCGGGAGAAGGCGTCGCTCTTCGACGCCCTGCCGGAGGACGGCTTTGCGATCCTGCCGCTGGATACGCCGCACCACGGGATCCTGGCCGAACGCGCGCCGGCGAACCGGCGCGTCTTCTCGGTCGAGCAGGGGGCCGACATCTTTGCCGAAAACATCGAGGTCTCGCCCGAAGGGCTGCGCTTCGACGCCTGGGAGACCCGCTTCGAGTCGCCGCTCGTGGGTGGGGACAACGTCGGAACCAACCGGGCCGCGGTGGGGGGGGCGGACGGGCTCTGCGTGCCGCCGGCCGAGGCGGCGGGGGCGGGGGGCGACTTCGAGGCCGTGGCCGGACGGTTCCAGCGGCGGGGCTTCGGCGAGGGGGAGGTGAGCGACGACTCCTACAACGCCAATCCCGACAGCCTCCGCGCGGCGGTGGATCTCCTCTGCAGCCTGCCGGCGAAGCGGCGGGTGGCCATCGTCGCCTCGATGGGCGAGCTCGGGGCCTTCAGCGAGCAGTTTCACCGGGAGAGCGGCTTCATGATGGCGAAGGCGGGGATCGATCTTCTCATCGCGGCGGGCCCCGCCACGGTGGCCCTGGCCGAAGCGGGCGCGACCGGTTCGGCCCGGATTCGCGTGCATTACTTCCCGTCGGTCGCGGCCATTCTGCCGCGGCTCGCCGACCTCATCCAGGCGGGCGACCTGGTGCTGGTGAAGGGATCGCGCGCCGCGCACCTGGAAAAAGTGGTCGGCCGGCTCGAGCGCATCTTCGGACGCCGCGGCCGCAAAGCGTCTTCGGAGCGACGCGATGCTTAAGTTTCTCGCACTCTACGAGGACGCGTTCGGTCCCCTGCGCGTCTTCGAGTCCATCACCTTCCGCAGCGCCCTCGCGCTGGTGGGGGCGTTCGTGCTGAGTCTCCTGACGGGGCGGGCCTTCATCACCGCCCTGGCGGGGCTGCGCGTCACCGAGGACGTGGAGAACCCGGACAGCGCCCAGCTCGCCACCCTCCACGCCGGCAAGCGGTTCACCCCCACGATGGGGGGGATCATGATCGTCATCGCCATGCTGCTGGCGACCTTTCTCTTCGCCGATCCGTTCAACCATTACGTCGTGATGGCGCTCTTCGCCCTCCTCAGCTTCGCCGGGGTGGGGCTGGTGGACGACTTCTTCAAGCTGCGGCGGATCGGTCGGCACCGGGGCCTGAGCCGCGGCGGCAAGATCGCCATCCAGATCGTCCTCGCCACCCTCATCGCCACCGCCCTCTGGCAGGTGGGCGACCAGGCGCATGTCAGCCGGCTGCTCGTGCCGGGGACGAAGCTGGCGGACTTCTACCCGGACCTCGGCGCGTTCTACCTGCCGTTCTTCATCCTGGTGGTGGTGAGTTCGTCGAATGCCGTCAACCTGACCGACGGGCTCGACGGGCTGGCGGCCGGGTGCGTGGTGCTGGTCGCCGGTGCGTACACCGTCTTCGCCTACGTCAGCGGCCACGCCGGGGTGGCCGAGTACCTGCGCATCCCGCACGTCAGCCATACCGGCGAGCTGACCGTCTTCTGCGCGGCGATGGTGGGCGCGACGCTGGGCTTTCTCTGGTTCAACGCGCACCCGGCGCGGGTCTTCATGGGGGACACCGGCAGCCTGGCGCTCGGGGCGGCCATCGGGTTCGTTTCGCTCGCGGTCAAGCAGGAGCTGGTGCTGGTCATCGCGGGCGGCCTCTTCGTCTGGGAGGCGCTCTCGGTGCTCTTGCAGATCGCGAGCTGCAAGCTGTTCGGCAAGCGCGTCTTCCGGTGCGCCCCGTTCCACCACCACCTGGAGTTCTCGGGTTGGCCGGAAAACCACGTCGTGGTCCGCTTCTGGTGCATCGGCATCATGCTGGCCGCGGCGGGCCTGGCGACGCTGAAGATGCACTGACTGCCGCGCACGGCGCGGAGGAGCACGAACGCATGACGACGGACCGGGACCTACTGCTCGCACGACAGGCGGAGCTGGACGCGCTTCGGGCCTGGATCCTCGGCGCGGCGGCGACGCTGGCGGGGCTGGGGCTGGTGCTCATCTACTCCGCCTCCGCGGTCCGGGCCGAGGGGTTCGGCTGGGAGCTCTTCTTCGTGGAGCGGCAGGTCTGGTGGCTGGCGGCGGGGCTGGCGCCCTTTGCGCTGGCGTGGCGGATCGACTACCGCTGGATCGCGGCGGTGCGGTGGCCGCTGCTCCTTTTCGGCCTCGGTGCGCTGGTGGCCGTGCTCGTGCCGGGAATCGGGCACGAGGTGAACGGTGCGCGGCGGTGGTTCCGGGTGGCGGGCTACAGCATCCAGCCGTCCGAGGCGGCGAAGGTGGTGCTGGTTGCGGCGATGGCGGGCATCCTGGCGCGGATGGAGGACCGCCTGCCGAAGAGCCTGCTGCGCTTCCTTGTCGCGATGGGTCTCGCACTCGGGAGCGCGGCCCTGGTCGCGATGGAGCCCGATCTCGGCACGGCGGTGCTCCTGGCGACGGTGCTCTCGGCGATGGTCTTTGCCGCGGGCGCGCGGCTGGTGCACCTGGCGGCGGGCGCGGGGCTGGCCCTGGCGGGACTGGCGGTGCTGCTGGCGGTTCGCTTCGACGCCATCGCATCGCGCTTCGGCTACGTCTGGGACCGCGTGCTGGCCTGGCACGAGGGCGACGTCCACGGGAAGGGGTACCACGCCTACATGAGCGTCCAGGCGCTCAAGAGCGGCGGGACGTTCGGGATGGCGCCGGGGCGGGGCTGGGCGAAGCTCGGCTACCTCCCCGAGGCGCACACCGACTTCATCTTCGCGGTTGCGGGGCAGGAGCTGGGACTCGCGGGCACGGCGGGGATCCTGCTGGTCTTTGCGGTGCTCATCATCTGCGGGATGCGGCTGGTGCGGGTCTGCCCGGACGGGTTCGGATCGCTGCTCGCGTTCGGCATCACGCTGCTGCTGGGGCTTCAGGCCGCGTTCAACATTGCGGTCGTCACCGGTGCGACCCCGACGAAGGGGATCAGCCTCCCGTTCGTCAGCTTCGGGGGATCGGGGCTGGTCTGTTCGATGACCATGCTCGGCCTGCTGGCCAGCATCACCCGCCACGCCTACGGCCCGCACCTGCGTGTGGCCGCGCCCGCCGGGTCGGGGAGCGCCTGGGGGGCGCACCTGCTGGCGGGGCTGGTGCGGGGCGACTCGGTCCGCGCCAGCGTCCAGGCGGGCGAGGAGTAGGCGCCGCCCGAAGGCCCCCTGTCTCGCCCCTTTTCGTCCCTCCGCCGGCCGCACCTGGGAGCTTTCGAATGGACACCCCGGAATCTCTGCCCCACGTCCTCTTCGCCGGCGGCGGCACCGGGGGGCATCTCTATCCGGGCCTTGCGCTGGCGAAGGCGCTGCAGGCGCGGGCGGGGCGCATCTGGATCACCTTTGTCGGGACCGCGCACGGTCTCGACGCCGAGCTGGCGCCGGCGGCGGGGTTTCCCCTCTACACCGTCCCGGCCGGGCGCGGATCGCCCCTCAGTCTCCGCCGGCCGTGGAATGCGGTGCGCTTCGTGCAGTCGGTGACGGCGTGCCGGCGGATCTTCCGGATGCGGCCGCCCGACGTGGTGGTCGGCCTCGGCGGGTTCGCGGCCGCGCCGGCGGGGCTGGCGGCGCGGTGGGCGGGGGTGCCGCTGGTGCTTCTGGAGCAGAACGTTTTGCCCGGCCGCGTCACGCGGCTTCTGTCGCGCTGGGCGGCGGAGATCCATCTCCAGTTCGACGAGGCGCGAACGCGCCTGCCTCGGGCGCGCGGGGCGGTGCTCCACAGCGGTTCGCCGCTCCGGGCCGAGCTGGCCGCGCTGGCCGACGGCCCCCCCGTGGACGGCGACCGCCTGCTGGTGATGGGCGGCAGCCAGGGCGCACGGCGGCTGAACGAGCTTGTCTGTGCCGGCGTGCCGAGCCTGATTCGCTCCGAGGTGGCGCTCACCCACCTCGCCGGCCGGCGCGACTTTGACTTTGTCCGCTCCGCGTACGCCGGCGTCCCGTCCGAGGCGGCGGAGGTGCGTGCCTACGCCGACGACATGGCCGATCTCTACCGGCGGACGCGCCTCGGGCTCTGCCGGGCGGGCGCGATGACCCTGGCCGAGTTCGCCGCGGCGGGCCTGCCGGCGGTGCTGGTGCCCTATCCGGCCGCGCGCGACGACCACCAGACCGTCAACGCCGAGGTCGTGGCCCGCGCCGGGGCGGCGGTGGTGCTGCCGGAGGCGGACCTCAGCCCCGAGCGCGTCTGCGAGGAGATCCTCGGCCTCTGGTTGGACGCCGAACGGCTGCGCGCCATGGGGCAGGCCATGCGTACGTTTGCCCGTCCCGATGCGGCGGACCGCATTGCCGAGCACGTCCTGACGCTGGTCGGGCGGCGCCGGGGCGGGGGAGGGCGCGGATGAACCGCGAAGACGTTGATCGCATTGCCCGCCACCTCATGCTGGAGCGCAAGGGGCGCCTGGAGCGCGAGGCCGGGTACATCTACCATCACGGGGTCCGGGTGGCGGCGCTTGCCGAAGCCCTGGCCGTGCGAGTCGACGAGCCGCTCGACGTGCCCGCCGACGTGCTGTACGCCGGCGCCATCCTGCACGACGTCGGCAAGGGTCTGCGTCCGCACGCGGAGACCGGCGCCGCCGTCGTGCGTGACCGCCTCGCAGCGATGGCCGACGCGGCCACGGTCGAGGCGGTGGCCCGCATCGTCGGCATGCACTGCCGCCGGGGCGAGCCGGCGGGCGTGGCCGAGCGGCTGGTGCAGGACGCGGACATCCTGGACCACTTCGGCGCCCAGCAGGTCTGGCTCAACTTTCATTACAGCGCCGCGCATGACCGCGACGGACACGCCGCGCTGGCCTACATCCGGAGCGCCGAACACGCGGCCTACGCCGGCGGCTGTCGGCAGGCGCTCAACTTCACGGCGGCGCGGGCGGAGTTCGACCGGCGCCGTCGGTTCGAGGCCGCGTTCTTCGCGCGCTTCGCCGACGAACTGGCCGGCCGCCTGGCGTCGCCCACCGCGGGGGGAACGGACGACGGCGGAACCGCATCGACAGCGGAGAAAGGATCGGCATCGTGAACGTGGCGGGTCTGCGGATTCACTGCATGGGCGCCGGCGGGGTCGGCGTTTCGGCACTGGCGGAGCTGGCCTATCGGCGCGGCGCGGTCGTCTCCGGGTGCGATCTGCACGAAAACGATCTGACCCGTCGGCTCGTGTCGCTCGGGGTGCCGGTGGCGCACGGGCATGGGCCGGGCCACCTGGACGACGTACAGCTCCCCGTCTACTCGGCGGCGGTCGGCCCGGACAATCCGGAGCGTCGTTCCGCGGAGGAACGCCGCATCCGTACGCTCCGCCGGGGTGTCTGCCTGGCGCGTCCCCGGGAGGACGACGAGGTTTTCGGCTGCGGCGG
>CAZKKD010000250.1:0-6399 GCA_964553265.1 uncultured Planctomycetales bacterium
TCGAGCGCCACGGTGGCGGGGCTCTACGACACCCTCCGCGCCCGGGGGGAGGACTTTCTCCTCGTCAACCATTTCCACTGCGGCGACCCCGCGCACCAGCCCGACTACGATACCGGCGCCGAGGTGAGCGGCTGGGCCGGCAGCTTCCGCCGCGACGACGGCAAGGGGCCGGCCGACATCGCCGGGTACTCGATGCGCGAGGTCATCGCCCTCGGCCGGTCGGTGGCGGTGGTCGCCGGCACGGACCACGGCACCGAGGCCTACTACGCGGGGCTCCCGGCCGAACTGACGGCGGTGCAGACCGGGGCGCTGACGCGGGACGGGGTCTTCGACGCGCTGCGGGACGCGGCCTGCTACGCCACCTCGGGCAAGCGGACGCTCCTGCGCGTGGAGCTGAACGGCGTCGGCCCCGAGGGCGCGCAGCGCATCCCGCGCTGCAAGCGCCGGCGGCTGCGCATCGTGGTCGGGTCGGCGCTGCCGGTGGTGGGGGTGCAGGTTCTCCGCGACGGCCGGCCGTGGAAGAACTTCCCCGGCTTCGACTTCGGGGTGCGCGTCTTCGAGCATACCGACGCCGAGCCGCAGGACGGGCGCGGATCGTACTTCGTCCGCGTCCGCCTCGCCGGCGGGCACATGGCCTGGTCGAGCCCGCGCTTCTTCGATCCGCCGGCGCGGTAGGCCGGCCGGGCGCGACGGCGGGGGTCAGGCGTCGAAGTCGATGACCAGTCCGTCGGTGGCAAAGCCGACCGCGTCGGGCAGGCGGGATTCGTCGCGCGCGTGCAGGATGTCGTGGCTGAGGTGGGTGATCCACGCCCGGCGCGGCGCGAGTTCGGCGATCAGGTCCAGCGCCTGCTCGACGGTGAGGTGGGTGGGGTGCGGCCGCGTCCAGCGCACCGCGCCGAGAATGAGGACGTCGAGGTCGCGGAGGCGGTCCATCGTCTCCGGCGGGATGCGGCTCGCATCGGTGACGTAGGCGAGCCCCCCGCAGCGGTAGGCCACGATGGGCAGCTCGCCGTGGAAGACGGTGAGCGGCTCGAAGCGGAGATCCCCCACCGGGAACGGGCCGTCCACAGGGCGGAGATCGAGCTGCGGCAGGCCCCCGCCGATGTACTCCCCGCGAAAGATGTAGTCGTAGCGCCGCCGCAGGCCCGCTTCGGTCCGGGCGTCGCAGTACACCGGGACGGCGGTTCGCGCCGTGAAGTTGAAGCCGCGCACGTCGTCGAGCCCCGCGACGTGGTCGGTGTGCTCGTGCGTGAAGAGAAGCGCGTCGAGATGATCCACCCCCGCGCGGAGGACCTGCAGGCGGAACTCGGGGGTCGCGTCGATGACGGCCTTCGTCCCGCCGCTCTCCAGCAGCACGCTCGCCCGCCAGCGGTGGTCGCGCGGATCGGACGAGGTGCAGGTGGCGCACCGGCAGCCGGGAAGGGGGGTGCCCGAGCTCGTTCCGCTCCCGAGCACGGTGAGTCGCGCCATCGGGCCGTCCTTTCCTGACCAACCACGAGAATGCCGGTTGCGCCCGGACTTCCTGCAGGCAGCTAAGAGCCTATCCCGATAGGCCGTTCTGTCTTCGCCCGGCTGCGAAGGACCGGGCTCGGCGTCGGACTGCATCGACGAACTCCAGAGAGTTCGCCTGCTTCGTCCTCCTTGATCCGACCCTTCCCGCTCGGGCTCGGGACCACGAGAGCCTATCGGGATAGACTCTTAGCGGATCAGCTCCGCCGGCGCGCCGATGTCTGCAAGGGTGAGGGTTCCCGCATGGGCGGGCCCGTCCCCCTGCACGAGGCCGTGCTTGAGGGCGGCGAAGGTGACGGTCGCGGCCGCGCGCACCGCGGCGCCCAGCACGGCGCCGGTGTCGCCGTGGAGCCCGGACGGGATGTCGAGCGCGAGCACCGGCGTGCGGGAGGCGTTGATCGCTTCGATGGCGGTGCGGAACGGTTCGCGCACCTCGCCCTGGAGGCCGGTGCCGAGGAGCCCGTCGACGACGAGGTCGGCCGCTGCGGCCCGTGCGCGCAGGGAAGCGGGGTCGTCTGCGCACGGGTGGAGGGGGATGTCCGCGCCGAGGAGGAGGTCCCGGTTCGCGGCCGCGTCGCCGTCGAGCGCGTCGGGGTCGGCGAGGAGCGCCACCTCCACTGCGAATCCCTGCTGCAACAGGCCGCGCGCGACCACCAGCCCGTCGCCGCCGTTGTTGCCCCGCCCGGCCGCGACCAGGACGCGCCCGCCGCCGGGCAGCAGGTCGCGCGCGACCCGCGTCGCCCCGATGCCGGCGTTCTCCATCAGGCAGAGGCCCGGAAGGCCGTAGTCCTCCATCGCCGCGGCGTCCACCGCGCGGACCGCTTCGACGGAGAGGACCGGGGTGGCGTCGGTCGGCCGGTGGAGGAGGGTCTCCGGATCGCTGCCGGCCGGGCGCGCGTCCCAGGCGTCGTCGGCGTCGAGGTCGGCCACCGGCACCGTCTCCACGCCGAGCGCCCCGCGTTCGGGCAGGTCGGCGCCGAGGACGATGAGCGCGTCCGCCGGGAGGGCGCCGGGGCGGGGGCGCTTCCAGAGGCCGACCGGCAGGTCCATGCAGCCGACCGCTTCCAGGAGGGTGGCGAACTCGCTGCAGGTCTCCACCTCGGGGCCGAGCAGGCGGACTGTGACGTCCGCGTCCCGGTTGTGGCCGTGCCGCGCCGCCGCCACGGCCGCGGCCCCGGCGAGCGAGCACTCGGCGACGACGATCCAGGGCCGGCCCGGCGCGGGCGGGTGCTGCTCCACCACGGCGCGGCCGATGCGCTCGGCCACCAGCAGATCCGGCAGGACGAAGGCGGGCATGGTCATCGGCGGATTCCCCGCAGGCGCCTCACGCGGCCGGCGGCGGGGGCGCTGGCTGGCGACGGCGGCGCGGCGCTCATGGCCGTTCCCCTGCTCCGCCCAGGAGGTAGGCGGTCACCTTGCTGTCGAAGCGGGTGCCGCGGCGAAGCTCGTCGCGCAGGAATGCGCCCGCGTCGGCGACGGGGACGGGGAGCACCTCGATGTGCTCGCCGGGGTCGGGCGTCGGACGGGCGTCGCGGTTTTCGGGAGCGGTCTCGTCCACCTCGATGAGAAGCACGTGCACCGCTTCGCTGGAGAGGCCGGGGCTGTTGCAGGCCGGCGGGAGGTGTTCGACGATGCGCCCCCGGTAGCCGGTCTCCTCGTGGAGTTCGCGGAGGCCCGCGGCGGCGGGCTCTTCCCCGCCGTCGATGAGCCCGGCGGGAAACTCCACCACGTAGGCGTCCACGGGCGGGCGGTACTGCCGGATGAGGAGGAGGCGGTCGGACGGCAGGAGCCGCGGGATCAGCAGCACCGCCTGGCGGTTGCCGGTGCGCTCGGCCGCTTCCCATTCGCGGTCGACCCCGTCGGCGCCGCGCCAGCGGATGGTGTCAAGGCGGACAAAGCGTCCCGCCTGCTCCGTCGTGCGGGAGAGCGCCCGCGGGCCGTCGGCCATGGCGTTACTCCCAGATCAGATCCCCGGCCGCGAAGACGGGGCCGTCGACGCAGACCTTGCGGTAGGCGAAGCCGTCCTCGGCCGCCGGGTCGACGGTGCGGACGACGCAGCCGTTGCAGACGCCGAAGCCGCAGGCCATGCGGGCCTCGAGCGATACCTCGCACGGGATGCCGCGCGCCGCGGCCAGCGTGGCCACCCCGCGGAGCATCGGCGTCGGGCCGCAGGCGTACAGGCGCACCGGCCGGTCGCCGGCCAGGTCGTCCAGGAGCTGCTCCGCCGCCGCGACCGCGTGGCCCCGGAGGCCGGCCGACCCGTCGTCGGTGGCGAGGAGGGTCCGGTCGGCAATCTCTTTCGCCGCCGGCGTCTCCAGCAGGCCCGCCTCGGTCCGGGCGCCGATGGCCATGTGAACGCCGTGCCCGGCGGCGCGGAGGGTGCGAGCCAGGTGCAGCAGGCTCGGGCCGCCGCAGCCCCCGCCGACGAGCACCGCGTCGGTCGGGGTGGCCGGGTCGGGCAGGCTGTAGCCGCGGCCGAGCGGGCAGAGGAGGTCGACCTCGTTGCCGCCGGCGAGGCGGGTCATGAGATCGGTGCCGCGCCCGACGATGGCGTAGACAAAGGCGAGAAAGTCGGGATACGCTTCCGACGGCGCGGAGGGCCGGCGCAAAGGCGGGTCCAGCTCGTCGGGACGGATGCGGAGCTGAAAGAACGGCCCCGGGTGGAAGAGCTGGTCGCCGCCGCTGAACTCCAGCGTCATGCGGTAGAAGCCGGGGGCGATTCGGCTGTTGGAGAGCACGGCCGCGCGGGCGGTGCGGGGGGCGGTGGCGTCGGTCATGGTCAGTCCACGTATGCGATGTTGCGCGGCGGTTCGTCGCGGGGCGCGTCCCCGGCGTCGGCGTCGGCGTCCGGCGCTTCCTCCTCCTCTTCGACGGGGAGGGGAATGTCTTCGCCGCCGCGGCGGAGGAACTCGGCCGCGAGCATGCGGTAGTCCTCCACCCCGGCGCACGCGGGATCGTACAGCACGGTGGGGAGGCTGTGGCTCGAGGCCTCGGCCAGGCGGACGTTGCGGCGGATGACCGCCTGGTAGACCGCGTCCGGGAAGTGTGTGCTCACCTCGTCGCGCACCTCCTGGGCCAGGCGCGTCTGGCGGTTGTACTGGCAGAAGACGATGCCGCGGATGGCGAGGTCGCGGTTGAGGTTGTCCCGCACCAGCTCCACCGTGTGCGCCAGTTGCCCCAGCCCCCGCATGGCGAGGTACTCCGCTTCCATCGGCACCAGCACCTCGCCCGCCAGCGCCAGCGCCGAGAGCGTGAGGAGTCCCAGGCTCGGCGGGCAGTCGAGGAGCGTGACGTCGAAGTCGCGGCAGTAGCCCCGCAGCGCATTGCGCAGGCGCGTCTCGCGCACCGTCATGCTGGCGAGCTCCACCTCCGCGCCGGCGAGGTCGATGTTGGCCGGGATGACGGTGAGGCCGTGCACCGGGCGGGCCACCTGCTGCGGGGGGGTGTTGCGGAGAATGACGTCGTAGACCGAGGTTTCGATCGCGAACGGATCGAGCCCGAGGTGGTCCGACAGGTTGCCCTGCGGATCACAGTCGACCAGGAGCACCCGCTTGCCGAATTCGGCCGCGAGGAGCGCCCCCAGGTTGACCGCGGTCGTGGTCTTGCCCACGCCGCCCTTCTGATTCATCACGGCCACGATGCGCATGCCCCGATCCAATCCGCCCGTCCCGAAAATGCAAGCGAAAACCGGGGCCGCGCCCGTCGGCGCCGGAGCGGTTCAGCCCGCAGCGCCGGCCGGAGTGCCGTCCCGTTCACGCAGCTTCTGCAGGAAATGGCGGTACGCCTCCGCGAGCGCGTGCACGGTCGCCTCTTCCGCCGGGTCGTCGACGCGGTTGTCCGTCTCGTACGGGTCGGCCGAGAGCCGGAAGAGCGCGTTCGTTTCGCTGCCGTCGAGGCTGAGCGTCAGCTTTTCGTCGCCGCGCCGGATGCAGGCCCAGCTGGCCAGTTGCATGATGATGTCCCGCCGCGGGGCCGTGTCGGTCCGGCCGGCGAGGTGGTCCGCCCAGTCCGCGCCTTCGGCCGTGGGGCAGGGTGGCAGTCCGCAGAGGCCGAGGAGCGTGGGGAAGAAGTCGATGGACGAGAACGGTTCGGCCACCACCCGCCCGCCCGTCACGCCGGGGCCCCGGACAAGGACGGGGATGCGGGTGGCCTCTTCGTAGGCGACGCTCTTCTCGAAGCGTCCGTGGCAGCCGCCCATGTCGCCGTGATCGGAGGTGAAAACAAGGACCGTGTTCTCGCGCAGGCCCAGGCGATCCAGTTCGCCGAAGAGTCGGCCCAGTGCTGCGTCGAGATGGGTGATCTCGCCGAAGTAGCGCTCCGTCCAGGTCTTCAGATCCTGTTCGCCGGTGGCCAGATTGCGGTAGCCCGTGAAGCGCGCATCCGGGTCGACTGTCGGGCGATAGGCGAGTTCGGTGTCGCGGTACATCGTCAGGTATTCCTCGGGCGGATCGCAGTACGGGTGCGGCGCCTGGTAGGAGACGAAGAGGCAGAAGGGGGCGTCGCCCGCGGCGTGCCGCTGCAGGCGTTCAATGGCAATGTCGGTGAGGGCATCGGTTTCGTGGCCTTCGAGGGGGAGTTCGTCCGGACAGTCGCCGTCGAAGTACTGCTGTCCGAGGTGGCGCGCGTGGCCGCAGTCCCAGCCGACGAAGTCGGTGAAGCCGCCCCGCGTTCCGGGCGGGACCCAGGTGCCCACCGGGCCGCCGGCCAGATGCCACTTGCCGACGTAGGCGGTGCGGTAGCCGGCGGCGTTGAAGCGGTCGGCGAGGGTGGGGTCGCCGCCGGGGCGGCGTCGCCCGTCGCTGAAGATGCCCGTCTGCGCCGGGTTCCGCCCGGGGAAGATCGCGCCCCGCGACGGCCGGCCGCGGGGGGCGACCGCGTGCCCGCTTTCGC
>CAZKKD010000251.1:0-6371 GCA_964553265.1 uncultured Planctomycetales bacterium
ATGGGCTGGAAGCCCATGCCACGGCGCACCGGTAGTCTTAACTGAACCGTATTGCCGCTGAGCTGCCCGCAGGAGACGGCCGGACCGTCCGCCGCCCGGCGCCGGCGGGGATCGCGGCGCGGCGGATCCGGAATTGCTCTGAGAAAGGGAGTCGCCATGCGGACGCTGCTATGCCTTGTCGCCCTTGTCGTGCTCTGCCAGACCGCCCTGCCGGGGGATGTACCGACCGACCCCGCCGACCGGGACGTCACCGATCGCCTGGAAGACCTCGGTATCCCCTACGGGAAGGTCTACCGCGGCGGTGAGCGGACCTATGCGCGCAACCCCTGGGACCTCCACGCCTTCGGCGGACACCTCTATCTTTCCGCCGGCAACAGCAGCAATCTCGGCCCGGCGCAGAACGCGGGCCCGGTGCCGGTCCTCCGCTTCGCCCCGGCCGGCGGCAAGGTGGAAACGGTCTTCCGCATCGACGACGAGCAGATCGACCTCTACTACACCTTCGACGGGCAGCTCTACCTGCCGGGGCACGACCCGAAGGGGAGTTGGGAGCTCGGCAACTTCTACCGCCTCGAACCCGACGGCAACTGGAAAAAGCACCGCACCATCCCGAACGCGATCCACGCCTACGCCCTGGCCTGGCACGACGGCAGGCTCTTCGCCGGCACCGGCACGGTGGAGAAGCAGAAGGGAGGCAGGCGCGGACGCTCGGCGGTCTGCGTCTCCGAGGACAAGGGCGCGACCTGGACCGAGCAGAAGCTGGGCAACCGCCGCATCCACGCCTTCCTCTCCGTGGACGAAACGCTCTACGCCGTCGACGTGCTGATGGACCGGAAGACCCGCGAGACCTGGCAGAAGTACACCAAGACCTCCGTGGTCAGCGTCTTCGCGCGCGACCCGGAGAGCGGGCAGTTCCTCCCCCGGGAGGACCTGCATCTCGACGACCTCTTCACCGACACCCGCCGCCTCGCCTGGCGCTTCACGCAGGGCAAACCCGTCAAGCCCGTCGCCTGGAACGGGAACGCCGTCTACATCGGCGGCGCCATCGCCAACGACCACCAGTACCTCCCGGTCGGCA
This sequence comes from uncultured Planctomycetales bacterium, assembly GCA_964553265.1. Lineage (GTDB taxonomy): Bacteria > Planctomycetota > SZUA-567 > SZUA-567 > JAFGNG01 > CAZKKD01. The sequence continues at coordinate 1,076 of CAZKKD010000251.1, forward strand.
TCTTCGTGGCCGAATCCCTCCGCGAGGGCGTGGTCCGCGTCCGGCGGGCCAAGCTGCCGAAGGAGGCCATGCCCTGGGACCTTCTCCGCCACGGCGACCGCCTCTACGCACTGGTGGCGATGGGCGTCGGAACCCCCTGCATGAACGTCATTTACGAATCAGGCGACGGCGTCGCCTGGCGCGAAGTGGTCCGCTTCCGGACCCCCACCTTCGCGCGGTCGTTCGCGTTTCTGGACGGCGCGGTCTACGTCGGGCTCGGCTGCCGGATTGCCAACACGCAGCTCTGGGGCCTCGCCGAGCTTCATCCGGACACGGGCCGGCTCCTGCGCATCCCCGCGGACGCGGTGGGCCTCGACGCCCCCGCCGACGCCGACGCCCCCGCCGACGCGTCGGCCGCGGACGAAGCAGATGCAGAGGGGGAATAGGAAAGAACCTGCGAACGCTCTTGCGGCGTAGCCCCGGGGCCACAGCTCCCCTGCGTCCCGAGCTGGAGTTCCGCTCGTCGCGGCGGGATCCGTATCCGGGATCGTTGCCGTGGACGCGGCGCGGTCGCGCGGACCCGCCCTCAGCGCGCCGGCGCGTCGCCCCAGAGCTTGACGAGCTGGTGGCCGGGGTAGAAGTGCTGCAGGATGCCGCGGTGGCTCAGGCCCTCTTCGGCGAGCTCGCGGGCGCCGTACTGGCACATGCCGACGCCGTGGCCGTGGCCGCGCCCCTGCAGGACCACGCTGCCGCTCTGCGTCTCCGCGGTGAGAAAGCTGCTCGCCACCCGGTTGCGGCCCGGGCCCATGATGTAGCGGAAGGTCTCCGCCGGGAGGATCAGCATCCGTCCCGCGCCGTCGTGCTCCACCGAGACGTCGTAGACCCGCCCCACTCCCTTCAGGGCGCGCCCGTGGTTGTCCAGCGCCCGCACCGCCCGCACCTCGCCGACGGTGGTGCCCCGCCGGGCCAGCCGCCCGCGCCCCCCCGTCAGCGGAATGGAGACCCGCCAGCGATGGAGTTCGCGGGGGCTGTCGAAGCAGAAGGGGCACTTCACCCCGGAGAGCGGGCTGATCTCGCGCGAGACAAAGACGTCGGCGCCGTTCTTCGTTTCGCCTCCGCACTGGGCCGAGAAGTAGGCGGGAAAGAGCCGCCAGTTGTCCGTCATCACGATGCCGCGGGTCGAGTTCACCACCGCGTTGATGATGGGCGAGCCCTTGCCGGAGGGCTTCCAGACCTGGCTGGCCGCGCTGTCGCGGACGTCGAAGTCGACGTGCGCCCGCGTCTTGATCTTGTAGAGCGCATAGCTGCGGCTCGCGATGCACTGCGCCCGGAGCGCCTCCACCGGCCAGTGGCTGTACATCTCGTGCGGCACCACGCCCACCAGGTAGCGCTCCAGGTCCACGAGCGCCACCACGCGCAGGCGGGGCGCGCCTTCGTTGCCGGCCGGCAGCACGCGCACCAGGTCCACCGCGCCGCCGTAGTCGATCCCGTCGACGGTGAGGTGCGCGCCCGGTTTGGGCCGGAAGCGGATGCGCGGATACGGCGCATGCGCGCGGGGGCTCTTCGGGTCGCCCAGGACAAAGCCCTGCACCGTGGGCCGGACCGTGGCCGCCACCGGCCCGGCCGCCTCGCCCAGCGGGTGCTGGGCCGGGTCGGGCGGGACGGCCTCGATCACGTAGGGTCCGTCCACCGTCACGCGCGCCTCGGCCAGGCCGTCCTGGACGAGGACGCGGATGGCGGGCACGCCGTCGATGGCGTCGGGGTAGACGGCCAGGTCGCGCTCGGCCGGGCTCGGCCGGAAGCGGCAGCTGGTCAGGTGCGCCGCGGCCACCACCGCCGCGGTCACCAGGAGCGCGCGCAACACCAGGCGCATGGGCGTGGGTCCTTCCTCGGAAGAGCTCATGCGGGTTTCTTGCCGGCCGGGCGCCATCCCTTTCGACGGTCGCGGCCCGCGGCGGACGGATTTCGCCCCCCGCCGGCAGTCACCCTACCCGATTTCGCCCGTTTGGCAAGGACCGCTTCGCCCGGCCGCGCGGGGCATGGGCATGCGAAGGCGGCCCTGCAGGACGATGAAAATCGCGGCAGGCCCCTGTACTTGTCACGGAATTGGGGTATTCTGGCATGCCGATGGGGAGCGGTCTTCACGAAACGCACGATTCACGACGCAGACAGGGGGAACGCAATGACCCGCCCGAACGTTCTGTTTCTCTTCACGGACGACCAGCGGTTCGACACCATGTCGGCCATGGGGAACCCCGAGATCGAGACCCCGAATCTGGATCGCCTGGCCGCCCGCGGCACCCTGTTCACGCACGCCCACATCATGGGCGGGACGTCCGCGGCCATCTGCATGCCCAGTCGCGCGATGCTGATGACCGGTCGCACGCTGTTCCGCCTCGAGCGGCAGGGCCAGTGCATCCCCCCGGAACACAAGACCATGCCCGAGCAGTTCCGCGCATCCGGCTACGTCACCAGCCACTTCGGCAAGTGGCATCAGGATCGCGAGTCGCACCGGCGTTCGTTCACCACCGGCGGAAAGATATTCGGCTTCAAGAGCGACAAAGGCTGGTATGAGGCCTGCAATGGTCATTGGCACATCCCGGTCCACGACTTCGATTCGAATGCCGAGTATGCGCCGGACGGCGGATACAACGAGCCGTCGATCAAGCCCTTCCAGGCGCCGTTTGAAACGGTAAAGGAGGACGGGAAACACTCGGCCGAGGTGTTCTCCGACGCGGCGATCGAGTCCATCACCAGCCATCCGGCGTCGGAGGCGGGCAAGGCCGGCAAGCCGTTCTTCACCTACCTTGCGCACATCGCGCCGCACGACCCCCGGCAGTACCCGAAGCGCTTCCTCGAACAGTATCCGGCCGAACGGGTCCGCCTGCCGGAGAACTTCCAGATCCGCCATCCGTTCGACAACGGCGCGCTGCTGGTTCGCGACGAGCTGCTGGCCGCCTTTCCGCGGCGTCCGCACGAGATCCGCCGGCACCTGGCCGATTACTATGCCATCATCGCCCATGTCGACGAGCAGGTGGGCCGCGTGCTCGACGCACTGGAGACGTCGGGGCAGGCCGACAACACGGTGATCGTCTTCGCCGGGGACAACGGACTTGCCGTCGGGCAGCACGGGCTGATGGGCAAGCAGAACCTGTACGACCACAGCATCCGTGTTCCCCTCATCATGGCGGGGCCGGGCATTCCGGAAGGCCAACGGACCGATGCGCTCTGCTACCTGCTCGACCTCTTCCCGACGCTCTGCGAATTGGCCGGCGTCGACGTGCCGGACACGGTCGAAGGCAGAAGCCTGGCGCCGGTCCTGCACGACCCGTCGGCGACGGTTCGCGACGTCCTGCATTTCGCCTACATCCGGACGCAGCGGGCCGTCCGCAACCGCCGCTACAAGCTCATCGAGTACGCCGTCGACGGCCAGCGCACGTCCCAGCTCTTCGACCTCCAGGAGGATCGGCTCGAAAGGAACAACCTCGTCGCTTCGCCCGCGCACCAGGACATCCTGCAGGACCTGCGTGCGGAGCTGCGGCGGTGGGAGACGGAGCTCGGCGACACCCGGGAGATGGGCCAGTCGTTCTGGAGCACGGTTCACGCTTCAGCCGAACCGCCCCCAGGGTGAGCCCCCCGGCGCGTGGCGCCCGCCGCCGGCCCGGCCGGGCTTCAGGGTGCGTCTTCCGTCGGCGTCTCGTCGGGAAGCAGAAGCGCCCCGGTTTCGTCGAAGCCGAACATCGGCCCCCAGGCGACCTTGGCAAGGACCGCTTCGCCCGGCCGGGCGGATCATGGGAATGCGCCGCCGCCCGGCCAGGAAGCTTCTCGCAAAGCCGCAAAGAGCGCAAAGCCGCAACACCGCTTGCGTAGGGCCGACAAAGCGAAGCGGGTAGCCACGATAGCTGTCTGCTATCGTGGTGCGCAGCACAGGCGGACCGCCAGTGCGGAGGCCGGGACCGTCGCCCTCTCTTCTCCACCCGCGCTGTCCGCACTCCGCCTGCAACCCCGTCGCCACGATAGAGTAATCGACCGTGGCCATTCGCTAAGTGGAACGTCCCGCAAGTAGATGAACAATTTCGCCGGGTGCCGCCCTCATCCTAACCCCAATACGGTTCAGCTAAGCGGTGGCACGGCCATCTTGGCCGTGGAATCATGGGCTGGAAGCCCATGCCACGACGCACCGGTCGTCTTGACTGAACCGTATTGTCCCTAACCCTCTCCCAGGGGGAGAGGGAATGTTCACCAACTTGCGGGGCGCTGTACTAAGAATGTAGGCCGGACGGAGTCCGGCCGGCTGTGAATTGGACGCGTATTGCCGTCGGGTGCCGTCTGGCTGGTGCCCGTTGGCGCCAGCTGGCGCTACTCAAGAAGCTCGGTAGATGTTCGCTCTGCCCCAAGGACCGGCCTGTTTGGTCGTTTTGAAAGATCGCTACCATTTCCTTCGCAAACCGACACAACTTCCGAAGCATTTGTTAGAAACCACTCAGCACCGGGAGCAGAAACGATGCGCCGTGCCTTCTTGCGAAGTTCCTTGTGGACGGCTGTTTCTAGTGCCCTTCCATTCCACGTCGAATATATTAGCAGGACTCTTGGGCGTTCAGGAAATGCGGCCTTTTCAAATGCAAAACCCCGTATGCGACCAAGACTCCCATCGGCTTTGTTATGGGTCCACCCGATCTTCACAGGATACATTGATTCGCTTTTGAGCGCAGCCAACTCTTGCAAGCTGGGAAAGGTAAAGGCATATACCTCCTCATCTCCTTCGCCAGCCTCCACCATATGGTCTAGTTCCAGGAAATCGGAATAGCTTCTTCGTATCCATTCTCGTCGACACTGCTCGGCAATCGTCGGATCTGCATCGAATCTGGTATTGCGGTTATCTGAAATCAGTCGCGAAGCTATCTCTTCGGCCTGCTCCGGTGATACGCGTTCAATTCCATATACCAGAAGAGGTAAACCGCACAATCAAATTGTACGTCAATCCATTTGTACCCGTCAGTAGTGCCCGGAACCGTCCAACCCAGACTGCCTATGTGAAGGTTTTGGTTGTACTTGCGAAGGTCATTCGTCAGTACCACGCGTTGAGGATCTGGGCTCCCCCAGCAAGCTCTTCCGTTTTTGTCCCAGCAGTGTAAATACCCTTCCGAACTGACTTCGGATGTGATGATAATCCCGTCAAAATCCTTCCTGTGGGTCATGCTGAGTTCCCCAACTGGTATGTCCGCTGCAATCCGGCAAGGCCAAGGAGGATCTACAGTACATCTGGAGTTCGCCTGCGGTGTGGCCGCATGCAGATGCGCGGCAATCCGAGATCGGG
>CAZKKD010000252.1:0-6357 GCA_964553265.1 uncultured Planctomycetales bacterium
TTGGCCTGGGGCGTCGGAGTGCGTGCGCGGCGGGGGGGTCGCACGACTGAAGTCAGGCGACCACGTAGTTGGATGACTTCATTGGAGGAGGTGGTTGGTGGCCTTCAGTGGCCCAACCCGAAACGGCCCGGGGGGACAGGTTCCCCAGCGATGGCGTTTCCAGCTGGCCCGGTCGGCCGCGGGTCGGCCGGCCCCGCGCGGGTGAGGGGGGTGCTCGCCTCGTGGACGCGGTGGAGGGCGGAGAGGCTGTAGCTGCGGGAGACCGAGTTGTTGTTGCCGCGGCTGACCTTCTCCTTGACGTAGAGCTGGCGGAGGTCCTCCGCGGTGAGGGTGAGGTGGTTGTTGGGCCACGGGAGCGGCGCGTGGTGGATCTCCAGCACGCCGCCGCCGGCCCGCAGGGTGGTGCGATTCAGGAGGCCGGCCAGCGTCACGTACCCCAGCACAACGCCAACCGCGGTGTGGATCAACCCGAAGAGCGACATGAACCAGGCGCCCTGGCTGATCGCGATGGTGTGCCAGGCGATCATGAAGCCGTTCCAGAAGATGCAGAAGAAGAGCAGCCCGAGATACTTCGCCCCGAACCAGCGCCACGTGATCTGCAGCGCCTGCCCGATGTCGAGCACCTCCATCCCCTTCGGCATGCCGACCTGGGGACGCGCCGGCGAGGCCTCGGCCCCGCCGTCGGCCGTCACGCCGAAGACGGCCCCGCACGCCTCGCAGCGCGCCACGGAGAGCTCACGATCGACCGCGTCGGGCGCCACCGCGGCGCCGCAGGCCTTGCAGACGATCTCGTCGGCCATCGGTCGGTCTCCCGTTCGATCCGCCGTCAGTCCTTCCCCTTCGCCCGTCCGGTCAGCAGGATCTGCCCGACGAGATCGTTGACGTTGTCGGCGATGTTCTGGAGCTCGTTCTGCGGGGGATGGCGGAAGCGGATGGGGACGAACTTGCCGGTGTCGATCACCTCCTGCATCCGGTCGTCGAGCTCGGCAATCGGGTGGAGGATGCCGCGGAGCGCATAGTTGAGCGCGAGCACCATCACCACGATGAGCGCGAACGCGGCGCCGAGCATGCCGAGCTCCGCGCTCCGGGCGTCGCGCCACTCGTCGCTCACCGCGAAGACGTATTCCATGGCGCCGCCGCCCTCGGGGATTTCGCGCCGCACGGTGAGGAACTCCTCTTCGAAGCGGGCCTCGCGCAGCGCCTTCAGATGCGTGGCCGCGGCATCGCCGGTCTGCCGTTCGATGGCGACGAGGTCCGGCGCCTGCAGGAGATCGGCCATGCGGTCGAGCACCGCCAGCACCTCCTCGCCATCGGCCTCCTGCCGGGCGACGTAGACGGCCTGGCGCGCGCGGCGGAGATCCTCGGCCGAGCTGCCTTCGTCCAGCGCGCCGAGCACGGTGTAGCGCAGGAGCGCCCGGTCCCCGAAGCCCAGCGCGCTCCGCCGCTCGGCGAGGAGCGTCTCGACCGCCGTGCGCGTTGCGGCCAGCGGTTCGGGGCGGATGGTGCGCTCGGCCGCGAGCCGCCAGTCGGTCGACTCGGTCAGCGTCCGGTCCACCTTGTGCGCGGCATGGACGAAGGTGGGGATGGCCGCAAGCGCGCCGGCCAGGTGCTCCCGCGCACGCCCGGTGAGCGCCCCGTCCTCGCCGGTCTCGATGCCCAGCTCCGCCGCCAGCAGCGTCGGCGCCAGGCCCTCGTGCACCTGGGCGGTGAGCCCGTTCCAGTACCAGAGGCTTCCCGCCGCGATGAAGATGAGCATCACCACGATGACCGCCGTGGAGAAATGCGTGAAGACGTCGTCCTCGATGCGCGACTTGCGCTTGTTCACCATCCGCACGCCGCGCACCAGCCGCAGCAGCCGCAGGATGCGCAGGAAGCGGACGAACTTCGCCGCCCGGATCGCGGGGCTGAAGACATCGGCCGCCGCGAGAAAGTCCACCACGCCCTCGCGCTTGACGTAGGCCCAGCGGCGGGAGCAGAACTTCAGCACGAACTCGGTCATGAAGACGGCGCTGATCCCGAAGCTGATCCAGTGGACGCGCGCCAGCGCCTCGGGCGTGCCGACGGTGTAGCTCTGCACCAGGTTCACCAGCGAATAGATGATGAGCCCGAAGATGCCCACCTGGAAGCCGATGTTGTTGACGATGGGGTCGACCGCCTTCTGCAGGGGGTCGCGCTTCTCCACCGGGTAGGCGCTGGTGAAGCTGCCGCGGTCGCGCGTGTCGCGCCGCACTTTGTCGGCCTCGTAGAGCCTGGCAAAGGTTTCGTGCGTCGCGTCCCCGCCGCCGGCCCCGGCCTTGCGCGTCTTCCGGCGCACCACCTTTTTCTTTTTGCCCTTGGGCGTCGATCCGTCGCGATCGGCCATGGGGCCCCTCCTGCGAGTGATGGATGGCAACACTTCAGAATGATGCCGACCCGGGCGTGCCCTTGCAACCCCTTTTGGTTCTGCCGTTTGGGCACGCGCCGCAGGGGCCAGCCGCACCAATTCGCAACGCGACTGACCGGACGCAACCGTTCCGTTCTCCCTCTCCCCTTGGGAGAGGGCCGGGGTGAGGGCGCCCGAGCGGCCTCAATCCCCTCACCCTAACCCTCTCCCGGAGGGAGAGGGGATCTTCTGCCGAACCGGCGCCGCCTGGTTCAGCACGGCAGGCCGAGAGCGGAATGGCCCTGCCGACGCCTCCTGCGCTTTGACAGGCGGGCGGCGAGGCGTTACGCTGGGGGCGCGCTGCCCGGCATCGGGTCGGGACGCGGTCGGCACCGGGGGAGGCTCCCATGAAGCAGGGCATCGGGCGGGAGTTCATGAAGCGCACGCGCCACCGTTTTCTCGACGTGGCCGACCAGCAGCGCGGTCTGGCGCCGCCGCCGCTGGCGTGGGTGCCGCCGGACAACGCCGCGGTCCAGCCCCTCCCCGACCCGCGCGGCGCGACGCCCGAACCGGTCGACTTCGCCGCGCTCGTCGCGCAGCGGACCAGCCTGCGGCACTACGCGGAGACGCCGCTGACGCTGGAGGCGCTCTCGTTTCTCCTCTGGAGCACGCAGGGGGTGAAGGAGGTCCTCGACGGCGGCGCCACCCTGCGCACCGTCCCCTCCGCCGGCGCGCGCCACGCGTTCGAGACCTGGGTGCTCGCCAACCGGGTCGACGCGCTCGATGCCGGCCTCTACCGCTACGCCGCGCTCGGGCACGGGCTGGTCCCGACCGGCGCAGAGGACGCGGCCGCGCGCATCACCGCGGCGTGCTACGGCCAGACCTTTCTGCAGACCGCGGCAGCGGTCTTCGTCTGGGTCGCCCTCCCCTACCGCATGACCTGGCGCTACGAGGAGCGCGGCTACCGCTACCTCCACCTCGACGCCGGCCACGTCGCGCAGAACCTCTACCTCGCGGCCGAAGCTCTCGGCGGCGGGGTCTGCGCGGTGGCGGCCTTCGACGACGACGAACTGAACGGCATCCTCGGCCTCGACGGGGAGGACGCCTTCGTCGTCTACCTCGCCGCCGCGGGACTGAAACCGTAGACCGAAAGGAGCATTGCCATGGAAGAGTTCCGCGTACAGACGTCGAAGCGGTCCGAGCTTGTCGACATCACCAGCCAGGTGCGCCAGGCGCTCGACGCCCTCGGCGCGGGCGACGGGGTGGCCACCGTCTTCTGCCCGCACACGACCGCCGGGATCACCATCAACGAAAACGCGGACCCGTCCGTCTGCCGCGATCTCGTGGCCACGCTCGAGCAGCTCGTCCCCGCCCACCAGGGCCACTTCACCCACGGGGAGGGCAACTCCGACAGCCACGTCAAGAGCACGCTCGTCGGCGCGAGCGAGCAGATCCTCGTCAAGGGGGGGAAGCCCGTCCTCGGCACGTGGCAGGGCATCTACTTCGCCGAGTTCGACGGACCGCGCACGCGGAAGGTGCAGGTGGCGTTCACGGCGTCATCATTGGATCAGTGAAGAATGCAATGAAGAAGCGTTTGCCCGAGGAGTTGCGCGAGTTTTACTTCGAATTCGATTGGAATCTGGAGCAGCTGTGGGAGCTTCCAGTTCCTGCGGAGCATTTCGCTGTGGCTGCGTTGGAATGGCATCTGGATATCCCTGTCTGGTCCTCCCGAAAGGGGTGCATGCTTTTCGATCTTCGTCCTCGGGTTGTGCTCGACAGCCCGGGACTCCATATTCGACACGACCTCCGGATCGAAGAAGCGGATTTGGCCTACCCGATTGATGCCATGGCGTCAGGAGGCAGGCTTGTCATTATTGATGGTGTGCATCGGCTGGCCAAAGCGGTGAGACACGGCCTTCACACAATCTGTTTGCGAGCGATTCCGCGTGCATACATCCCAAGATTTGCAGAGAACGCTTAACCTCAATACGGTTCAGTTAAGACGACCGGTGCGCCGTGGCATGGGCTTCCAGCCCATGATTTCACGGCCAAGATGGCCGTGCCACCGCTTAACTGAACCGTATTGCTTTTAACCTCGCGGAAGTTCCCTCTATTCTGTCCACGGACGAATCAGGCAATTTCGACAGCCGCCGCAGCGAGGTGTTCAGGGGGTGCGCGTCTCTTCCCGGCGGCCGCTTTCGGACGGCTTTTCCTCCCCGTCCAGGAGGCGCGCCACCGCCTGGCCCACCGACTTGGCCGTGTAGGGCCGGGCCAGGAGGGCGGTCCGCGGCAGGCGCGCGGTCAGCTTCTGTTCGTCGCCGTCCCCGGCGGTCTCGGCCAGGAAGAGAACCGGCACGCGGGCGAGCGTCTTCTCCTCGGCGCGCCAGGCCTTGACGAACGCGGGGCCGCTCTCGCGGTCCAGCTTGAGCCCCACCAGCATCAGCTTCAGGCGCGACGCCCGCCGGACTGCCTTCTTCGCTTCCTCCCGGTAGGCGGCCTCGATCGCCCGATACCCGAGCGTGCCGAGGAACGCCAGGATCACCTCGCGCGTCCCATCGTCCGGGTGAAGCACCAGCACCTCGTCCGTCTGGCCCCCGAACAGCTTTCGAATTGCGGTCAACGGCATGCGCATTCCTTCCCAAGAAGTCCGAGATGTCCCAGTTTGCCCAAACCGATCCTTTTTCTACCAGAAATGCACTTCGCCATCAATTGATTTCAAAGAAAATGGTTCGGGGCATTCAGACAGGAATGCGGTCATCTCCTTCTGAATGTCTCTTTTTGCCCTCAGCCACCGCCTCCTTCGCTCGCGCCCGCCCGGGCCGCGTCCCCGGCCTTCCTCCGCGCCACTGCCGGTAGCAACGCGACCCGCACCCGGCGGGGAATCGACTGCCCCGCTGTTTCAATCTGACTCACCCGGATGGGACAGGGACGCCCGCGCACTCGATACAGAACTACATTTCCGAATGCGACATATCGATAACACACGTTACCGTATGCTTACGTCCCCCAGTTTTCCCCTTTCCGGAAAGACAGAAAAGCATCCATCCTCCCTCATGAAAGGGAGTTGCGCAAATCCACAGGACCACAGTGCGAAACAGGCATGAGGGTTGATAGACAGGGATGACGTGGACAGCAGACTGTCCCGAACCGAAGGCCCAGACCGTCAAGGAGGCAACGCCATGCGCCCCGTAGAGATGTACCGTTCGGTCTTCGAGAACGCGGTGGAGGGGATCTTCCAGACCACCCCGGAAGGACGTTACCTGGACGTGAACCCTGCCCTGGCAAGGATTTACGGCTACGATTCGCCCGAGGACCTGATGGACTCGGTCACCGACATCGCCGGGCAGCTCTATGTCGACGACGCGCGGCGGGAAGAGTTTGTCGCGCTCATGGAGCGGTGCGGCAGCGTGCGCAACTTCGAGTCGGAAATCTATCGCAAGGACGGCAGCCGCATCTGGATTGCCGAAAACGTGCGCGCCGTCGCCGACGGGCAGAAGGAGCTGTTGTACTACGAAGGGTTCGTCGTCGACATCACCGAGCGCAAGGAAGCCGAGGAGGAGCTGGCCCAGGCGCACGCGGAGCTGGAGCGCCGCGTCGAGGAGCGCACCCGCGCCCTGCAGGAGAGCGAGGCGACGCTCCGGACCATGCTCGACGTCATGCAGGAGTCGGTCCTCCTCATCGACGAGCGCGGCGTGGTGGAGGCGGTCAACGAGCGCGGCGCCGACCGCTTCGGCCGCACCGCCGAGGAGCTCCGCGGGGAGTGCCTGTACGAGTACCTGCCCCCGGACCTGGCGCTCCGCCGCCGGTTCCGCAACGAGGACGTGATGCGCACGGGCCTGCCCATCCGCTGGACCGACACGCGCGACGAGATGGAGTTCGAGACCTTCGTCTATCCCGTCAAGGGCCCGAGCGGACGGCCGGAACGGCTGGCCATCATCAGCCGCGAACTCAGCAACCTGCGCAAGCTCCAGAAGGCCCTGGCCGACTGCGAGTAG
>CAZKKD010000253.1:0-6340 GCA_964553265.1 uncultured Planctomycetales bacterium
GGAGAGCACCGTCCGGATGGCCGAAGCGATGGCCGCGGGCGCGGCCCGGCCGTCGGTGGAGGTGTTGCCGCTCCACGTCCGCCGCACCGACGATACGCGGACGGTGACCGAGGTGCTGGACGCCGCGTGCGTGGCGGTGGGCAGCTCGACGCTCAACATGGGCATGATGCCGTCGCTCGCCCGGACGCTCACCTACCTCAAGGGGCTCAAGCCGCAGAACAAGGCCGGGTTCGCCTTCGGTACCCACGGCTGGGGCCGGGGCGGGCCCGAGGCGGTGCAGGAGTACCTGGAGGCGATGAAGTTCGACATCCTGCGCGAACCCTACAAGGTGCAGTGGCGGCCGAAGGAGACCGACCTGGACGAGTGCCGCCGCCTCGGCGCCATGCTGGCCGACAAGGCGGAGGCCATCGCCGCCGCCGCGTCCTGACCCCGACCCCATCGGGACCTCCGGGCGCGCGTGCGTCCGGGACCCACAGAAACGGACTGAAAGGAATCCACCATGCAGAAGTACATTTGCGACATGTGCGGCTGGGTGTACGACCCGGCCGAGGGCGTACCGGACGAGAACATCGCCCCCGGCGCCGCGTTCGCGGACCTGCCCGATGACTTCGTCTGCCCCGTCTGCGGCGCAGGCAAGGAAGACTTTTCGCCCGAAGAGTAAGGACGCGTCCAACAATACGTTCCGTCATCTGACGGACGGATTCGATCCCTGCTCCCCATGCGCCGTTGCGCGTCCGGTCCGGCCGGGTGCGCGGGGCGCTCCGTTTCACCCTTGCATGAGGAGGCTGCCATGCAGTGCGACATCGCCATCATCGGGGGCGGCCCCGCGGCGCTGGCGGCCGCCATCTACGCCGCACGGAGCGCCTTCGAGACGAAGATTGTCGAGCGCGCCATGGTCGGCGGCCAGTCGGCGCTCACGGCCGACATCGCCAACTACCCCGGCTTTCCCGACGGCATCGGCGGGCAGGAGCTGAGCGACCGGATGCGCAAGCAGGCCGAGCGCTTCGGCGCGACCTTCGTCTCCGGCGAGGTGGATCATGTCGAGCGGCGCGGCGAGGCGGAGCACTTCAAGATCTGCATGAAGAACGACTGCATCGAGTGCCGGGTGGTCATCGTCGCCAGCGGCGCCTCGCCGCGGCAGCTGGGCGTGCCCGGCGAGGAGGAGTACCGCGGCCGGGGGGTGAGCTACTGCGGCACCTGCGACGGCCCGTTCTTCCGCGACAAGCGCCTCATCGTGATCGGCGGCGGCGACAGCGCGCTGAAGGAGGCGCTGCACCTGGCCAAGTTCGCAAGCGAACTCACCATCGTCCACCGGCGCGACGCCTTCCGCGCCGAGCGGATCTACCAGGCCCAGGTGGAGGAGCACGAAAAGATCTCGGTCCGCTGGAACGCCGTGGTCGAGGCGATTCTCGGCGACAAGACCGTCACCGGCGTGCGCCTGCGCGACACCGAAACCGACGAGACCGAGGAGCGCGACGCCGACGGCGTCTTCATTTTCGTCGGGGCGGAGCCGAACACCAATTTTCTCTGCAACCTCATCGAGGCCGACTGCGGCGGGCACGTGGAGACCGGCGACGACATGATGACGCGCATCCCCGGCCTCTTCGCCATCGGCGACGTGCGCAAGGGCAGCTACCGCCAGATCGCCACCGCCGTCGGCGAGGGTGCGACCGCCGCCATCGCCGCGGAGCACTATCTGAGCGATCGCGACGCCGGCCGGACGCCGGCCGGCGACTGATCTGCCGCCACGGGGGTTCCATGACCGCAACCGTACTCGACGGGGTTCTCGCCAGCCTTGCGGCCGGCTGCGCCACGGGGGTCGGCGCGCTGCCGGCGTTTTTCTTCCGAAGCGTGCCGGACCGGGTCATGAACACGATGCTCGGCGCCGCGGCCGGGGTGATGCTGGCGGCGACGAGCTTCAGCCTCATTGTCCCCGGCATCGACGCGGGCGCGGAGCTGTGGGGGATGCGCTGGGCGGTGGCCGCCGTGGTGGGGGGGATGCTGGCGGGGGCGGTCTTCCTGGACCTGGCCGACCGCTACCTTCCGCAGGAGCACCTGGTGCTCTACGACGGCGGCCTGGACCGGCACGAGGGGCCGGCCAGCAAGCTGCGGAAGATCTGGCTCTTCATCATCGCGGTCACCATCCACAACCTCCCCGAGGGGCTGGCGGTCGGCGTCGGCTACGGCGCGGTCGGGAGCGAGGCGGCGCCCGCCGAGCGCGTGGCCGAACTGCTGCACAACGCCCGCGCCCTCGCCATCGGAATCGGGCTCCAGAACATGCCCGAGGGCCTGGCCGTTGCGCTGCCGCTGGTGGGGCTGGGCTACAGCCGTGGGGCGGCGGTGCTCATTGCGCTGGCGACGGGCTTGGTGGAGCCGCTGGGGGCCCTCCTGGGCGCGGGGGCGGTGACGTACTTCCGCCCCATGCTGCCGATCGGGCTGGGGTTCGCCGCCGGGGCGATGCTCTTCGTCATCAGCGACGAGATCATTCCCGAGACGCACAGCCACGGCAAGTCACGGCTGGCCACCTTCGGGGTGCTGATTGGTTTCGTCATCATGATGTCGATGGACAACCTGCTGGGCTGATGGCATGACTCTTCCCTCCGCGACGCGCGGGGCGCTGCGACGGCGCTTGCTGGCCTGGTACCGGCGCGAGGCGCGCGACCTCCCGTTCCGCCGCACGCGCGATCCCTACCGCATCTGGCTGGCCGAGATCCTCCTGCAGCAGACGCGCATGGAGGCGGGCGTGCCGTACTACGAGCGCTTCGTCGCGCGCTTCCCCGACGTCGCCGCGCTCGCCGCCGCCGGCGTGGATGCGGTGCTCGCCCTCTGGGAGGGGCTCGGGTACTACAACCGCGCCCGCAATCTCCACCGCGCCGCCCGGAGGGGCGGGGGGGGGCGGGGCGGGCGCGTGCCGGCCCCCGCCGGGGACGGGCGGCCGCTCCCCGGCGTCGGCCCGTACCCCGCCGGCGCGATCGCCAGCATTGCGTTCGGCGAGGCGACGGCCGCCGTGGACGGGAACGTCAAACGCGTCCTCGCGCGGCTCTTCGCCATTGTCGACTGCATCGACGAGACGCCCACGATTGCCCGCCTGGAGGCGCTGGCCGCGGAGCTGGTGCCCGCCGACGCGCCGGGTGACTGGAACCAGGGGCTCATGGAGCTCGGCGCGCGGGTCTGCCGGCCGCGCGCGCCGCGCTGCGACGTTTGCCCCCTGGCCGGCCATTGCCGCGGATACCGCGAGGGACTGGCGGATGCGCTGCCGGTGCGCAAGGCGAAGGCGCCGACGCCGCACCGAGATGTGGCGGTGGCGCTGGTGCGGCGGCGGGGGAAGCTGCTCCTCTGCCGCCGGCCGGAGGGGGGGATGCTGGCCGGCCTCTGGGAGCTGCCCGGCGGGACGGTCGGCCCCCGGGAGACGCCGGCCGGAGCGCTCGGCCGCGTCCTCGCCGCCGATGCGGGGCTGGCGCTGACGGAAGCGGGGCCGGCGCTGGCGACGGTGGAGCACGCGTACTCGCACTTCCGCATCACGATGACGGCGCATGCCTGCACGGTCCGCGGACGGGCCCGCGCGGGGAGCGCCGACGCCATCGCGTGGGTCGCCCCGGCAGAGCTGGGCGACTATCCCATGCCCGGCGCCGACCGGAAGATCCTGGCCCGGCTCGCGCTGTAAGCCGGCGGCCCCGGCGGAGGCGCGCTCTCAGGGCACGAGGCGGACCGTCCGGATGCGGTAGCGCGGCGGCAACGGCAGCTTGAGGTGGAAGGTCGGCCGCTCTTCGCCTTCTTCGACGGTGGCCTGCCCGAGCCGGACCGTCGCGTGGGCGACGTACGTTCCCTCCCCGTCAAAGTACTCGCAACGCAGGTAGCCGCGGACCAGCGCGGTCTCGGCGACCCGGCGGCGGAGCGATCCCGCCGCCGGCGCGTTCTCGTCGGCGGCCCGTTGGAGAAGGGCGCGATGGGCGGGGGTCGGCGCCAGGCGCAGCACCAGGGTCGCGCCGAGATCGCGGACCGCCTTGTGCTCGACCGTGAGGAAGGACGCGAAGGGGCCGGCGTCGACCTGGATCGCGTCGGCCGAGACGGGGCCGGCCTGGCTGACCGCGCTGGCGACGGTGTGGCGCACCGACGGAATGAGCATCAAGAGCCCGAAGAGAACGGCCGCGGCCCCGAGGCCGAGGCCGGCCAGTTTCAGCTGCTCGCGCGTGGACAGCCGTTCCGGCGGCGCCTTGGTCTGGACCGGGACGGTGCGGGACTCGTGGCGCACCGTCCCGTCGGGCTGGATTCCGTAGAGGGTCTGGATCTCCTCGTTCGGGCGGTACTCCACCGAGCGCAGCGTGCTGAAGAGCTGCGGCGGCGGCCCCGGATCGTACACGTCGAAGAGCTGCTCGAGCAGGTGGGCGATATGGTCCTCCAGCGGGACGCCGGGCCCGCCCACCGGGCGCGGCGTGTCGTCGCCCAGCAGCGACATGTGCCCGCCGTCGACCTCCAGCGCCAGGGAGATGCCGCCGGAGCGGGCCGCGGCGATCCATGCCTCCAGCCGGTCGCGCGCTTCCTCGTCGGCGGGGGCGGGGCCCTCGACCAGGCCGTCGAGAAAGAAGGTGCCTTCAATGCGTTCGTTCGTCATTGCGACGCCTTCCGCTTTCGGGGCTGGAGTTCGGGCACCGAACGCAGCGGCGTCCAGTCCTCCATCGATTCGTTCCAGACCAGGGCGCCGGCATCCAGTTCGCCGCTTCGGACGCGGGCCCTCAACTCCCTGCGGGGCAGGGGGCCGACCGCTTCGCCTTCTTCCTCGTAGAACCATTCCGGCGCGTTCGCTTCGGCGGTTTCCAGCGTGTCCACCGGTTCGGGCAGGGCGTCCGGCTGCGGTCCGGCGGCGGTGGTGAGGGCCGGCGCCGCCTGCCGGGTGTCGAGGTTGAGCTGCTGGTCGTGGGCGTCCAGGCGTGCGGCCGCGTGACGCCGGAACGACTCGCCCTTGATCTGTTCCTGGCGGAGCTGTTCGCGCAGGCGGCGGTTTTCGCGGCGGACCCGCTTCTCCTTGGCCGCCTCTTCCTTGAGGTTGGAGAGGACGCAGATGATGATGAGCCCGAGCAGGCCGAGGAAGAACCCGCCGAAGAACCATCCGATTGCGTTCCGTCCCTTGGAGCGTGCCACAAGGGAACTCACCGAACCGAAGATGACAGGGAAGATCAGGTGGATCAGGATCTCCATGAGGCTTCCTTCCCGGCAGTGGCAATGGGGCCCGTGTCTCCGACAACCACAAAGAATACCCGAAGGTCAGGAAAATTCAAGCACCATCAGGTTGTGTGCGAAGTGGATCAGCATGACCGGATACAGGCTTCCGGATTTCCATTTCGTCCAGCCCAGCAGCAGCCCGAGCGCGAAGAGGATCGGCGCACTCGCGACCGACAGGTGGAGAACCGTGAAGAGCGCTGCGGTCAGCACCAGCGCCGTGCGCGGCCGGACCGCCTCCATCAGCCAGTGCTGCAGGAGCCCGCGGAACGAGACCTCTTCCAGGATCGCCGGCAGGATGCAGATGGTGACCAGGAGCGTGGTCTCCGACGTGCCGGCCTCGCGCAGTTCGTCGATGGGGTCGGTGAGTTCGGCCAGCGAGAAGAGCCAGTCGTGGTAGAGCATGTTGAGGCCGAAGAGCGGAAAGAGGAGCAGGATGCCCACCCAGGTCTGCGGCCGGAGGAGGCCCGTATGATTCAGCTGCGCCGGGAGGCACTTCCAATGGAGCGCGACGAAGACGCAGGTGACGGCCAGCAGCCCGGCCTCGCGGATGAGAATGCCGATGCTGTCGTACGCGTTGTCGAACGCGAAGTGGGAGAAGACGCCGAGCCCGACGACGACGGCGAAGTAGGTCCAGAAAAAGCCGCTCACCTGCGGGGCCTTGCGCTGGATCAGCATCCCGTCGGTGAGTGCCATCGGCGTGGCGGGCGAGACCACGCTGTCCGCGGGCTTGTAGGGCCGGGAACAGGCGAGGCAGAAGTAGAAGTGCGGATTGAGCGGCTGCCCGCAATACGCGCAGCAGTCCGCCTCCCCGGGCCGGTCGGGGAGGGGCGGATCGGTGGGCGGCGCCGTCATCGGTCGGTCCCGCCGGAGGTGATGCGCGCGCATGCATCCATGGTTGTGCCCGTTCGAGAACTGTCGGTTGTGTGGTTCTCTCCAAACTGTTGCCCGCCCGGCCCCGTCTGTCAAGCAATTGTGGTGCATTTCGTTCCCGAACTTCCCGTGCGTTGGCGCCCGGTGTCGTTCGCCCGATTGTACGCAGGGCCATTCAGCTCTCCCTCTCCCTCCGGGAGAGGGCCGGGGTGAGGGTTCCGAACGGTGAGCATTCCCTCCCCCTAAACCC
>CAZKKD010000254.1:0-1520 GCA_964553265.1 uncultured Planctomycetales bacterium
CGCTCAGCGCGTCCGGTCCGCGTCCGTATCCGGCGCTCCGGCCGCGGGGTCCGCCACCGCGTCGGGCGCCCGCTCCGCGGCGCCCCGGACCGCCACGAGCGCGGCCCACGGCCGGCCGGCGCGGGCCCAGTCGGCAAGAAAGGCATCGGCCGGCGCCCAGCGCGCCGCGCCGTCGGCCGGGTCGATGAGCCGCAGCCGCCCGGCCCCGCGATCATACCCGCTGCAGACCCGCACGTCCATGGGGGCCCCGTCCGCGGCGCGCGTTCCCACGAGCGCCGGCACGCCGAGCGCGAGGAGCGCGTGGAGGTGCGCCAGGCCGCGCTCCGCCGGGGCCGCGTCGCGGTAGCCCGCCCCGTAGGCGGCGAAGCAGTTCTGCAGAAAGAGATCCATCGCCTCGCCGAACGGGCGGAAGGCCGCAAGGTCGGCGGCGTCCCCTTCGCGCTCGCTGAAGCGCGCGTAGTGGCCGAGGTCGCGGAAGGCGGGATGGATGAGCGAGAGGTACTTCACCGCGTCGCGCGCAAGGGCGTACTGGCTGGCGTAGTCCCGGTCGAAGAGGCCGCCCTGCTCGGCCTTCCAGTACTGCAGGAGCATGAGCACGCCGGCGAAGAGCTCGAACCCCGGCCGCGCCCGCCGCAGCGCCGGCACGGGGAGGACCACCGCGTCGGGCGTGTCCGGCGTCTCCCCG
Source organism: uncultured Planctomycetales bacterium (assembly GCA_964553265.1). GTDB lineage: Bacteria > Planctomycetota > SZUA-567 > SZUA-567 > JAFGNG01 > CAZKKD01. Next base: position 686 of record CAZKKD010000254.1, read on the forward strand.
TCGGCGAGCCGCGCGAACGCGGCGTCGATGCGGGCCACCGCGTCGACGGGCGGATGCGGGCGGACGGCCCCGGCCGGCGCCGGTTCGTCGGCCGCCGTGCAGGCCCCGCCGGCGAGCGGCAGGACGATGAAGAGCGGAGCCAGGCAACGCAGGAGGAAGCAAAGCGGGCGGCCCACGGCGCTACAGCTCCTCGACGGTGATGTGGTGGTTGGTGTAGACGCAGAGGTCGGCGGCGATGGCGAGGCCCTCCTCCACCATCTCGCGCGCCGGCAGGTCGGCGTGCTTCGCGAGCGCCCGCGCCGCCGCGACGGCATAGCCCCCGCCCGAACCGATGGCGACCACGCCGTCGTCGGGCTGGATGACGTCGCCCGACCCGCCGAGGACCAGCAGCTCCTCGCGGCCGGCCACGATCATCATGCTCTCCAGGCGGCGGAGCGCCCGGTCGGTGCGCCACTCCTTGGCGAGCTCGGTGGCGGCGCGGACCAAGTTGCCGGGGTACTCGCTCAGGCGCTTCTCGAAGCGCTCCAGGAGCGCGAAGGCGTCGGCGGCCGATCCGGCGAAGCCGACCAGCACATCCCCGTCGCCGAGGCGGCGGATCTTCTTGGCCCCGTGCTTGACGATCTCGTGGCCGAGGGTGACCTGCCCGTCGCTGCCGATGGCGACGCGGCCGTCCTTCCGCACGGCGAGAATGGTGGTGGCGTGAGCGGTCTGCATGGCGTTTCCTTTTTGCCGGTGACGACCCGTGGCGACCGCCCCGCGGCCGGACGCGACGGCGGGAACGGACCGCAGGCCAGCGTACCCGCGCAACCGGCGCCCGTCAATCGCCGGAGGCGTC
>CAZKKD010000254.1:1620-6334 GCA_964553265.1 uncultured Planctomycetales bacterium
GGACCGCAGGCCAGCGTACCCGCGCAACCGGCGCCCGTCAATCGCCGGAGGCGTCTCCTCCCGAGCGCACGGCATCCGCGACCGCGTCGTCCCCGCCGGACGCGTCCTCCGGATCTCCGTCCCCCTCGTCGTCCCCGCCGTCCGCTGCCGCATCCGCATCGCCCTGCGCGTCCTCGTCCGCGTCCGCGGCCTCGGCCGGATCGTTCTCCTCGGCGAAGGGGTCGGCGGCGGCGCGGAGGCGCTCCTCGCGCGCTTCGGCCTCGCGGATGGCCTGGACGGCGGGGTGCTCGTCGAGCCGGGTGAGAACGGCCTCGGCGTTCGGCGGGCGCGCGGCCGGGTCCTTCTCCACCAGCGCGCCGATGAGCCCGGCCAGGAGCGCCGAACAGGTGGGCGCGTGCGACCGGACCGGCGCGGCCGGCTCGGGCCCCTGGAGGCGCGCCCGGACCACGTCGGGGTCGTCCTCGCCGAAGGGCGGGTGGCCGGCGGCGAGGTGGTAGAGCACGGCGCCGAAGCGGTACAGGTCCGTCCGGTGCTGCGGGTAGGCGTCGGGGTCGAACTGCTCGGGCGCGGCGTAGACCGGGTGCGCACGGGCCCGGGCGGCCGGGTCGGCGGCCAGCACGTGCAGCGGCAGCCCCAGCCCCCACAGGCGCACGGCCCCGGCGGCGTCGAGGTGGAGGTGCGCGGGGGTGAGCTCGCCGTGGACCATGCCGAGTTCGAAGAGATGGTCGAGCGCCCGCGCCACGCCGAGGGCGATGCGGGCCAGCGTCTCCTCGTCCACCGCGCCGCCCGCGGCAAGGAGGTCGGCCGCGGTGCGGTGGCGGTGGTGCTCGGTGACGAAGAAGAAGCGGTCGTCCTCCGCCGCCGCCTCCGCGGCGTCGCCCTCCGCGCCGGCCCGGCCCACATCGAGCGCGCGGACGAGGTGCGGATGCCGCAGGCGCGCCACCGTGCGCGCGGCGTTGAAGAACTCCTGCGCCGGGTCCTCCTCCCGGTCGGGGTCGGGGCGGAGCTCGACCAGGAGGACCTCCCGGTCGAGCCGCTGGTCCCAGGCCCGCCAGAGCGTGCTCTCGATGGTCTCCTCCAGGCGGGCGTTCACCTCGTAGCCCGGGAAGGGCTGGGGAAAGGGGACGCCGTGCTCGTCCACCGGTTTCTTGCGTCGCGCCATGCGTTTCGTCCTCATTCTGCGGCCGCGGGGGGGGAGAGGCTACTCCTCCTCCGGCGGCATCACGATGTCCTTCGGATAGGTCTCGGGGCGATCCAGATAATCGAGCACGTAGCGGCGGCCGAGGATGACGCCGGCGAAGGCCGCGATCTCGTCCCGCGTCCGCCAGGCGAAGTCGATCACGTGCTCCTCGTCCGGGTCGACCCGGGGCGCCGCGTCGAGCCCGGTCACCTCGTAGAAGCGCGCCCGCAGGTTGAGCCCCCAGTCCGGGCGCAGGCGGTGGATTTCGCCCAGGGCGCGCCCGACCCGCACCGCGAGGCCGACCTCCTCGGCAAACTCGCGCACCACGCAGGCGGCGTGGTCCTCGCCCGGCTCCAGCCCCCCACCCGGCAGCCCCCACCAGACACCGCGGCCGGGGTAGTCGTTGGCGACCATCAGGAGCCGCCCCGCCCCGTCGCGGCAGTAGCCGAACGCGGCGTTGGTGACCGGCAGGTCCGTCTCGTCCGCACTCACGATCCAACTCCGTTCGGAAACTTCGGGGCCGGGCCAGTCCGCCCCGCGGGTCGAAACCCCTGTTGTAGGGAAGCGACGGCGCCCGATCCAGCGGAAAGCGCGCGATGCCGGGCCGCTGCGAAGGCGTGGCGAAGCGCAATCGGGTTCAACCTTCGCCGTCGGCTGGACGATATGGGGAATGTCCGTCGTTCCCGCCGCCCGCGCGGCGGCGTCCGGCAGACGAGGGCGAGAGCCGAAGGAGCCTCATGACCGACTGGACCCCCGCCGACACCGCGGCGCTCCGCGACTGGTCGGAACGGCGGCGGCGGCTGCACGAGCTTGTTCGTTTGGAGGATGCGGGCACGACGCTGATCGACCTCGGCGCCGCCGCCCGCCCGGACCGCACCACGCCCGCGACAAGGAGCCCGCAATGGCCGGCACGAATTCGAATCCCCTGACCGACGACCTGCGCGCCATCCAGGATCTCCTCCGCCGCGCCGCCGACGAGACGGGCGCCGTGGCCGACGCCGCGTCGGGCCGGCCGAAGGTGCGCTTCCGCAAGCGGACCGCCATGCAGGTGCTCCGCTGCATCGTCAACCTCGACAGCCAGCTCGCCGAGATCCACACGCTGCGCCAGCGCATCCTCGCCCACGAAGCCGAGCGCGCCTCCGCGCAGAACTGAGCGGACTGCGCAGGCGGACGCCACAGAAACGCGCCGGCCCGCCCGTGACCGCGTCCCCGCGGCCGGCCTCTCCCACACACCTTCCGATCCCCTGCCACCGCGCTGGACGCCGGCCTGTGCAGAATGCGTCCGGTCTGCCGGCGGGACGCCTGGCCAGGCGTGTTCGGGAGCCGGTTCAGGCGGTTTCGGGGAGGCCGCAGGCGGTAGCAAGGAGGGCCTCGAGGTCCCCGGGGGTGGCGGCACGGGGATTGGCCCTGGTGCTGCCGGACGGGAGGGCTTCGCGGGCGATGGCGGCGAGGTCGTCCCGCGTGAGGCCGAGGTCCGCCAGGTCGGTCGGCAGGCCGAGCGCCTTGAGGAGATCCTGGCAGAAATCGGCGATGTCGCGTTTCACGATGCCGCAGAGGAGCGCATACGGCTCGGGCGCGGCGTCGCGGTTGTACCGCAGCGCATACGGGAGGAGAATGCCGCACAGCCGCCCGTGCGGCAGCCCCGTGCGCACCCCCAGCGGATGCACAAGCCCGTGGACCACCCCCAGCCGCGCATTGGCGAAGGCCTGCCCCGCCATGAGCGACGCGGTGGCGACATTCTCCGCGGCGCTCCGGAGCGCCCCCGGCTCTCCGCAGACGAACGCCTCCAGGTCGGCCGCCAGGAGCGCGGCCGCGCCGAAGCTGAGCGACTCGGTAATCGAGGTGGAATGCCGCGAGCAGAAACCCTCGATCGCCTGCGTGAACGCATCCATGCCGGATTCGGCCTTCACCTTCGGCGGCGCGGCGAGACCGAGCTCCGGGTCGACCACCGCCACGCGCGCCAGCAGCGAAGGGTGGCGGATGCTCTTCTTCACTCCGGCGTCGGGGTCGATGAGGACGGCGTTCGGGGTGGCTTCCGTACCGGTGCCGAAGGTGCTTGGCACGCCGACGAACGAAGCCCGCGCGCCGGAAAGCGGCGCGCCGTGGAGAAAGGCGGCCGTCGGCTCGGATTCGAGCAGGAGGCCCGCCGTCGCCTTGGCCACGTCGAGCGCGCTGCCGCCGCCGAGGCCGACCAGCACCTCGGCGCGGTGGTCGAGCGCGTGCGCGCGGACCTCGTCGACGTTCGCCACGGTGGGCTCGGGCGGCACCCCTTCGTGAACATCGGCTTCGACCCCGGCGGCGGCACACTGCGCAAGCGCCCGGTCGACAAAGCCCTGCTCCCGCATGGCGCGCCGGCCGGTGACGACAAGCGCCCGCCCGCCCAAGGCCGCGACCTGGACGCCGAGCTCCTCGAACGCACCGTATCCATGCGCAATGATCGGCACTGTCTGAAAAAGAGAGCCCATCCACCGCCCCCGCAGCCATCAGGATGGAATGTGACGTAACCCCCAGTGTACGCAGGGACATCCCTCCAGTCAAGCCGGATACTGCGGGAAGAACGGCAGGGAGACCGGGCCAACGGGAACCCGGTATCCACAACACAGAAACCGGGAAAAGCTCTTGTTTCCACAAAAGGATTATCGGACAGCAGCGCAACAGGGCAGCATCGGCATCGACGAGGATGGAACCGCAACGCTGCGAGCAATCGTGTGCCTGACGCGGGGAAGGAGATCGCATGGAGCCAGCCACCCCGGCGTCCGACGACTCGCTTCCGGTCCCGCCCCCACCGCCGCCGATTCCGTTTGTGTCCGGCGCCGACGGCCCCCGGACGACACAATCCCCCAGGGAAGGAGACGCAGGCATGTACCGGCAATTTCTGAGCGAGGTGCGCGGCGCGGTGGGGTATGCGCATGCGGACTGGGTGTTGGGCGCGGGCGCGGCGGCGGGGCTGCTGGCGCTCCTCGTCCTCCTCACCGTCCGGCGGGACGCGGTCACGCGGGTCCGGGCCGGCTGGCGGCGGTTTCTGGCCGGGTTGGTCCTCAACCTGCTTCGCGGCGCGCTGGGGCTGGGCGTCGTCGGCATTCTCGCCGCCCTGCTGCTGGTGCAGGCGGGGCTCTTTACCGAGCGGCACGGGCAGGTGACCCAGCGCAACTACGATGCGGTCCGCAGCAAGTGGGGCGTGCCGCACGAACAGCGCCCGCTGCGGGTGCAGCATTACGTCTGGGAGCGCATTACGGTAGAGGAGTTCGCCGGCGGCGGCCAGCGGCACCGTCAGGTCGACAGGCAACTCGCTGTCGGCGGCCAGCGACAGCCCCCGCTGGGCCAGTTCCTCACCGTCTACCAGCAGCCGCACGGTCTGGGCGCCGTCGTACGCCGAGTTGCCGACGAGCGTCGCCTGGACGGTGACCGGTCCGGGGCCCAGGAGGGCCGGCGGCGTCACGCGCAGGTCGCGGACGGCGGCGTTGGGCGTGGCTCCCGCCGCCAGCCGGTTGGCGAAGACGTGCAGGTTCAGCGCGGCCAGGCGCGGCTCCAGAT
>CAZKKD010000255.1:0-6299 GCA_964553265.1 uncultured Planctomycetales bacterium
GGGGGCGGGGACGGGGGAGAGGCGCGGCGAGGGGAGGGGGGCCGGGCGGGCCCCGGTGGGCGCGGCCCCGGGCGCCCCGGTCGGGGTGGCCCATCGGGACGCGGAGGGGGAAGCGGTCGGGCTGCGCCTCCGGGAGGGGATAGGTGCCCTGGAACTCGACGGGGTTCTGCGTCGCGACGACGAAAAACGGGTCCGGCAGCGGGCGGTAGGTCCCGTCGATGGTGACCGCCCGCTCCTGCATGCACTCCAGCAGGCTCGACTGCGTGCGCGGCGTGCCGCGATTGATCTCGTCGGCGAGCACCACCTGCGCGAAGATGGGGCCCGGCTGGAAGACGAACTCTCCGCTGTCGCGGCGGTAGATGTTCGAGCCGGTGATGTCCGACGGCAGGAGGTCGGGGGTGAACTGGACGCGGCTCGCCGCACCGTCGAAGCTGCGGGCGAGTGCGCGGGCGAGCGTGGTCTTGCCGGTGCCGGGGACATCCTCCAGCAGGAGGTGCCCCCGTGCGAGCAGCGCCACGATGGCGAGCTCCACCACGTCGCGTTTGCCCTGCACCACGCGCTCGACGTTGTCGGCGAGGCGGACGATGCGGCTGGCGATCGGTTCGGTCATGGTTCGATCCTCCGGTCCCATTATTCCGACCAGCCTCCGCTTCGGCAAGGAATTCTCCCGCGACCCGGACGGGGAAGCAGGATGCGGCAGGGCGTAGCCGGCAGAAGGCCCGGTACGGAACCGGGGTGAGGCAGGTGCGCGGTTGACTTCCGGTGGTGGTTCGGCATACCCTCTGGGCGGGTGGAGCGCCGCCGCGTTCCGTGATGGCGCCACCGGCAGGCGGGGCGCCCGGCGTGCGGCCGGAGATGCGGGCGTGCGACCGCCGAACGGAATGCCGTGACAGGGCAGTGGAGGCGCAGGCCATGGTACAGCCGACACACTTCATGAAGGCGGGCAGCCGACCGCTCTCGCTGGTGGTGGAGGACGGCGGGCCGTTCGCCCTGCCGGAGGCCCTGGCGCGCATCGCCGAGGCCGCCCGCGCCGCTGCCGAGCGGCATTCGTGGGGGGAAACCTTCGGCTGGATCGGGCCGGAGCAGGCGCTCCTGGAGCCGGACGGGACGCTGGTGCTGATGCCGGCGGACCCGACCGTGGACGCGGACCCCGGCCTCTTTCGCGCACCGGAACTGGAGGACGCGAAGGCCTGCAGCACGCGCGCGGACGTCTACTCGCTCGGCGTCCTCTTCCGGTACCTGCTGACGGGGCGTCCGAACGGGCGGCTCGGCCGCTTGCCGGCGCCGCTCGATGCGTTCGTAGAACGAGCCGAACACCCGGATCCCCAGGCGCGTTTTCAGACGGCGGCCGCGCTGGCGCGCGAAGCCGAAGAGCTGTTGCGGGATGCGGGCCGCCTGGCCGAGGCGTGGACGCAACTCAACGTCCCGCTCAGCCGAAGGATGACGAAATCCGTCAAGGAGGTGGCGTCGCGGCAATGGATTGCCATCTGCCTGGCCGTCGTCCTGCTGGCGGCGGGCGGCGGGCTGGGCTGGCGGTACTGGGTGGCCTACCGGCAGGCGGTGGATGAAGCCCGGGTCCGGCGCAATCTCCGGTCTGCGGCCGAGTCCGCCTGGCGGAAGGAGCAGTACCGGGACGCAGCGGTCCAGTACGAGGCGCTCCTGGGGCGGACGGAGGATCCCGGCCGGCGCGCCGCGGTTCTGCGCCGGCTGGTGGACTGCTACGCCAGGCTCCGCGACCCCGCGGCGGAGCAACAGGCGATTCGCCGCTTTCTCGTGGAGGTCCGGGATGCACCGGACGCCGCCGCCCTGGAGACCCGCCTGCTGGAACTGAGCGCCGCTGCGGCCGCCCAATTCGGCGGGGTCCGCGTGATCGCGTCCGAGCGGGTCATGGTGGTGGACGGCCGGAAGGACGACTGGGACGGTATTGAGCCGCTCGTGGTCGACCGGGCGGGCGATCTGCCGAAGCGAATGGGGGGCGACCTCGCCGGTTTCTATGCCCAGGTGGTGGGCGACCGGCTGTATCTTCGGGTGGATACGCACGATGCGCCTGCGGCCAGCGCGCGGCATGCCTACTGCATCGGCGTGGATGTGGACGTGCAGAGCTTTACCGACGACCCGGCGGACTGGGACTACGAGCTTGGATTCAGCGGACAGATCCCGTCATGGATTTGGGACCTGCGGGGGCAGAAGGACTACGCGTCCACGAGTTCCAGCCGCCTGGTGGGGGCCGAGTTCGCTGTCGGCGAGGTCGTGGAGATGAGCGTGCCGCTGGCTGCATTCAATACGCCGCCGGTCTTTTCCCTGCGTGCAAAGACCTACGATACCGCACGGAAGCGGGATATCGACCTACTCGACCGGAAAGCCATCGTGGCGCTGAAGCGGCTCGGCCCCGGAGCGCCACCCACCCCCGGGCCGAACGCACCGGATGCGCCGGCGACTCCGTGATGCAGCGGTCCGGACAGGGCAAGGCCCTGCAACGCGTTGCGCGGCAGGGCCTTGTGAAGGTTGGTGGGGAGAGCAGGATTCGAACCTGCGTAGGCTGAGCCAACGGATTTACAGTCCGTCCCCTTTGACCACTCGGGTATCTCCCCGGTTGTGCACCAGCATCTTCCCGGTCGGTTCTCCGGGAAAGACGGGAAGTATACGCTTCGGAACGCTGTTGTCAACCGGTTCGGCGTGAATTCGGGGGCCGAAATCCCACGTTCCGGAGGGACGAACCTGGCCTTTCGCCGGCTGCCCGCTTCGGGCGGCTCCCAACCGCTTGCGGACGATCGGGTTGCGCTGGTACAATCGTCGCGTTGTCGTCGAGATGGGGCGGGCGCGTACGCATGGAGCTGAGCAGCAGGTTGGCAGCAGAACCGAAAGGGGCAAACCATGATTGAGCCGAGTGCCCCCCGTCCCACTGTGCGTCGCGCCTCTTCACCCGGCGCCCTGGGGGGCATGCTGCTGGTCGGGATGCTGGTCGGGGGCGCGCTCTGGGCCTGGGTCGGTTCCTCCGGAACGGCGGGGCCGTCCGGGACGACGGCTGCGCCGGAAGCGCACGCGCCAGAGACGCAGGTGGGCCAGGATGGTACGGCAACAGACGCCGCGGAACCGCAGGAGGCGATGGGGGATCTCCGCGATGCGCTCTTCCGTGCCGAGCGCGATCAGATGGTGATGCAAAAACGCGAGGCGCGACTCCTCCGCTATGGCGAGCACCTTGCCGCCAGGTTGCGCGCGCAAAGCGAGACGCTCCGCCGGCAGCGGGATTTCGTCTGGGAGACAGTGCTCCGGGACGATTTCGACCGCGAGGCGCTGGGCGACCACTATGTGGTGGCGAGCGGTTCGTGGGACGTGAAGCAGGGGATGCTCCGCACGCTCAACAACGCGTCCGACCACTTCCTGGTCTGCAAGGGGGTGGACATGCGCGGGGACGTCCGGATTCGGTACCGGGCGCGCACGCTGAGCTGCTACAACGGGGATGCCTGCGATCTGAGCCTGGCGCTCGGGGTACGGCCGGATGCGGGTGCACGGGCGATGGAGAACCTGCTCTTCCGCTTTGGCTCTTTCGACAATCAGCGCACCGGGTTGAGCCAGGCCGGCGGGCCGGGCCTCTTCCGTCACGATATGCGGATTGTGCCCCAGCAGTGGCACGAGGTGACGGTACAACGCCTCGGCCGGGCGCTCAGCATGTTTGTGGACGGCAAGCCGGTCTTTCTCCTCGAACAGGAGGAGGGACAGCGCCTGAACGGGGGCGGACCCCAAGCGGCCGGCTTCTACATCTACAAAAGCACGGTCGAAATTGACTGGATGGAGGTCAGCAAGCCCCGGCGACTCGTCGAGGAGATTCCGGAACGGTATGTCCGTCTGCCTGCCCTGGAGCTGCCGGCTCCCCCGCGGGCCGACAATCCGCAGGCGCCGCCAGCCCCCCCGTTTCCTTTGGAGGGCGATGACCGGCCGCCCGGGGAAGACCTGGAGATCTTCTGAAGCGGCTCAGGCGTTTCCCGGGGCTTGACGGTGCGGATGCAAGCTTCAGGGCTTGCGGAGGGGAGCGGGGGACGGGGCCGTGGCGGAGGGGCTCTCCACGTCCACGCCGCCGCGCTGCAGATAGCGGGCCTTTCGGATGGTGACGCGCATGGCCTGCCGGGCGGAGGCGGGGATGCCGGACACGGCGTTGGCCCCGGCACCGGCGGGGGGCGATTCGCAGCGCGTGCACGGCACCCAGCCCTTGCCTTCGCACCGGTCACAGGTCTCCACGCCAATCGCATTGCAGGCCTTGCAGGGCACCTTCACCTCGGTTCCGCGGATCTCGCGGGCTTCGTAGCCCTTGCCATCGCATTCGTCGCAGGCGACCAGCCCCGCGCCCTTGCAGGTCGAACAATCCACCATCCCCGTGCCGCCGCAGAGGTAGCAGCTCTCGTCGCCCTGTGCCTTGGCTGATCGGCCCTTGGCGTCGCGGATGAGCGCGTCGAGCGGATGGGGCAGTTCCTTGTCGGCGAGGCTCACCACGGCCGGGCTTTCCTGGGCGGCGCTCAGCTTGCGGGCGGCGGGGGCGAACTGGCCGGCGAGATAGGCCTCCAGGCCCGCAGCGAGTTCACCGAAGGCGGCGCGGCGGAGCGTGCGTTCCGTCTTGCGGAGGTCGGTAAGCTGGCGCGCGGCGCGTTCGTTCAGGAGGTCCTTGGACAGGCGTTCTTCCAGGGCGGCAATCTCTTTGCGCACCTCCGTAAGCGAAGGGCCCTTCTCCTCTTCGCCGGCTTGGAGGCGGGCATTCCAGGTCACGCCGCACGCGAGGAGTGCGGCCAGCAGAAGACATTGCGGGAGCAGGTGGCGCGCGGGAGGCAGCATCAGCCCAGGCCTCCGGTCAGAAGGAGTTCCCAGTAAACAAGGTTGTAGTAGGCGTTGGTGCGCATCTCGGCGAAGACCGAGGGCGGGTTGGCGAGGGATGTGGCGCGCTCGTTGCGCAGGGCCTGGATCTGCTCCTCGGTGGCCTTGCCGGGGCGGACCGCCTTGAGGAGCACCTCCAGCAGGCGCACCCCGCTGTCGAGGCGCACCGCGACCCGCTGCAGATCGCTCTCGCAGAGCGCCAGGCGGGCCGGGCGCTGGAGAGCGACCATCTCGGCTTCGAGGCGCAGGCCGGCCGCGCGCTTCTGCTGCTCCTCGTCGGCGAGGGCGGGGGCGCGCCCGATGACGCGTTCCAGCTGATCCAGGTACCGGCCCAGCTCGTCCTCGAGTTCGCTGTTGCTTTCGGGGGTCAGAAACGCCTTGGTGCCGGGCGCGACCGTGGGGCGCTTGCGGTCGGCCGTCTTGCCCCAGGCAAAGGCTTCCAGTTCGTCCGCGCTGGCGCGGACGGCGCGGGTGGCGGATCCGAGCAGCATGACCCGATCGGACGGCATCGGCCAGCCGGTGGGCGCCGGGGCCGGCGCGGCCGCAGCGCCGCCGGAGTCGCGCCGGGTATTCCCCATGAAACCGCCGGTCGTAAAGCCGCCGCCTCCGTCGCCATAACCGCCCCCCCCGTACCCGCCGCCGCGGCTGTCGCCGTCGCGCCGGTCGAGCGTGAGCTTCCACTCCATTGCCGTACGCGAACGCTGCCGTTCGGTGTTTTCCAGCGGCAGGAGGAAGGACTCCCGGCCGGGGTGCACATCGTTCAGCGCACCGCTCCAGGCGTTTGCTTTCGCGCCGTCGCGAAGCGTGCGAGCAAGCATGAATGCGAGCCATTCGTTCCCCGTCTGGCTGATGAGCGGGGCCAGGCGCTTGGGGATGTCCTCGGGCGCCATGACCTGGAGGGTGCGAAGAAGACGGCTGGCGACCTTCTGTTCGCGATCCCCCAGATGGGCCTCGCCCGACAGCTTCGTGATGGCGGCGATGAATGCGTCTGCGGCGAACTCGGGCTCTTCGCGCCGGATGGAGTCGATGGTGGCATAGAGCTCGCCGCTGCGGCTGTGGTGTTTCAGGAGATAGGCGACCAGTTCTTCGCGGCGCGGGCGCGTGGCGGCCGGGTCGGCCCCGTCGGTCGGGGCCTTGAGGGCGTCCTCGCTCAGTTCGAAGTTTTTGGTCATCGTGGCGTAGCGGCCGGCTTCTCCGCTGACCGTCTGCAGGACGTCGGCGGGGACCGGCTCTTTCGCGTGGAGCGCGTTGGCGTGGACGGCAACGAAGTGCAGCGTCGTCGCCACGTCCAGAAGGACCCCGTCGGCATCGGCGGGCGGGGCAAAGGCTTCCTTGATGCTGGGCGCGAAGGTGAGGGCGCCCAGGGGGACGCTGGCCGCGCGCCGGGCCGGCGCCCGCGGCTTCTCGGCAGCGGCCGCCGCGGCGGCCGGCTTGTC